>JAPOLF010000072.1 GCA_029977305.1 bacterium
GAGGCAACGGTCTCGGCCAATCCGATCGCAAACGGGATCTCCGCGACAAACCCGAATTGCTCGCGCGCCTTGGTGCTGTCGACCAACCGACGGGGCTGTCCGTCGGGGCGAGAAGTGTCCCAGTGGATCGCCCCGCGATACCCGACGAGATCGGCGATCTCCCTCGCCAGCGCCGCGATGCTGATCTCCCGCCCGGATCCGAGATTGACCGGATCGGCACCGTCGTAGCGCACGGTGGCCAGCACGATGCCACGTGCAGCATCGCGCACATGCAAGAACTCACGTGTGGCGTTGCCGGTGCCCCACAGCGAGACCGATGTCGCGCCTCGGTCATTCGCGATCACGAAGCGCCGCACCAACCCCGGGATGACGTGGCTCGTCTCCGCCCCGCTGCGATCGCCGGGTCCATAGAGATTGACTGGCAGCACCCCGATGACCGGCATCCCGTACTGCGTGCGGTAGGCGCGTCCCATCTCCAGCACCGCCTTCTTGGCGATGCCGTAGGCCGCATTCGATTCCTCTGGATAGCCGTCCCAGAACTGCTCCTCGCGAAAGGGCACCGGGAGCGCCTTGGGGTAGCTGCAGACCGTCCCGACGTTCACCACCTTGGCCACACCGCCCAGCCGACACGCCTCGAGGAGTTCCATCCCCATCACCGCGTTCTCATAGAAGAAGCGTCCCGGCTCCGCACGGTTCGCCCCGATCCCTCCGACCACCGCCGCGAGGTGGATCACGATGTCGGGCCGCTCGTCCGCGATGAGCTTGCGGACCGCATCCCGCTCCCGCAGATCCGCCTCCTCCCGGCGCGGCGCGACCACCCGAGCCGCCCCTGCGGTGCGCAACGCCTCCACCACGTGTCGCCCGAGAAAGCCGTGCCCGCCGGTGACCAGCACCGTGGCGCCACCCAAGGCGAAGTCCTCGCGGCTCATGCTGGCTCCGTCCACGGCGGTGCGACGATGCCCTGCGCCTGCATCGCCTGCTTGATCTGCGCGGCGTCGTGACGAACCAGTGCTTGCACCTCCGGGGAATCGAAGGTCACCCGGTCATAGGCGCGAGAGCGAAAGCCCGGGTCGTTGTTCTCCTGCGTGAGGTCGAAGCGATGGTGGGTGAAGGTGATCGGCAGCTGCCGCCGGTACCCGGAGAATCGCCCAACATGATTCCACCAGCTGTCGACGTGCAACTGCAGCGCCACGTGCCCGACCAATTCCGTCCACGCCCGCGGCACCGCCGGCGAGGTGTTCCAGCGCTGGTTGCTGGCAAGCCACCCCACGCACGGCGGCGTCTCCGCCAACACCCGATCCCAGCCTGCCGATTCCATGATCTTGTCATCGTTCCAGATCAACAGCCATCGTCCCCGGGCGATCCTCGCCTGCAGGTTGAAGTACTCGTGCAACTGCGGGAAGCCGAAGCGCGGCACCACGATCGAGCGCACCGCCACGGGGAGCGTGGGCAGGGCGGCCAGCGTCTCGGCATCGTCGCGGTCCACCGCGAGCAGCACCTCGACGGATGCCGGGGCGGTGGCGGTCGCCAGCAACGACGCCACGCTCTCCCGCATCAGTGTCACCCGCTGCCGCGTCGGCAGCAGCACCGAGACGACGATCTCGTCCGGGGTGGGCCGGCCCACGCCTTCACCGTGAACCATGCGCACCCTCCCGCGTCACCCGGATGCGCACCGACAGCAGCGGCCCCTCCCCCGCGTCATCCGGGGAGCGCATCTCCACCACGGGCACCCCGACCAACTGCACCACCGGGATGGCGGGGCCATCGGCGCGCCCGACCACGTATCCCCATGCCGAATAGCCGCCCGTGTCTGTCTCCAGCATACCGTCGAGACGCAGGTGGTCTAGTCCACTACCGTGGATGGCAAGGCGATCGAGCACCTCCTCCGCCAAGTCCGCGATCAGCTCGCTGATCTCGCCGCCTGCGCCATGGATCGGCACCGCGTGGGCATCATCGAGGGCTGCCTCCTCCGGGGAGGCCACCTCACGGCTCGCCAGCGCGACCGACAGCACCCCGCGCACGGCGGCCAACACCAATCCTTGCGGTTCATCGGCGAGGCCCGTCACCATGGTCTCGGTGCGGCCCGCCCACGGGTCCGCCCAATAGCGACCCCACCAAGGGTTGTCCCGCTCCAGCGGCGGTTCATCGTGTGGCGGAGTGTCGCGGTCCATCGGCCATCCCTTGCATTCGCCCAGCGGCATCGTACCCGCCCGATCACCACCCGTCCTGCGCAACGCCTACGCACGGGCCGAAATACGGCAAGTTTTGCGGATAATCTGTGACTCGTTGGCACGTTGCACGTGAAACCTCACGCCTGCGCTGTGACATTCAGGCCAATGCCAGGTGCTCAACGACATCGCGCATCGGCCCGGTTCCGGGCGGTTTGCGGGTGGTATCCTGACCGCGGTTCCGGTGTCCTCCCCACCCCCTGACCCTGGCGAAACCACCTGCCCTCATCATGCGTTCAGGTCGTCGGGAAGGGAGAACACAGCGCCCGTTATGGACGTCTCGCTTGCGTGGACCACTATCTCAGGCTGGGGAGCTTCTCGTGGGACTGGGAAGTTGACCGCCGACGAATTGGATCTGGTCGGGCGTGCCCGTGCTGGCGATCAGGTCGCGTTCACGCGGCTGTTCGAGCAGTACCACGCGCCCATCCTCAACTACATCACCCGGTTGGTGAATGACCGCGCCACCGCGGAAGAACTCACCCAAGACACCTTCATCAAGGCCTACAACGCCCTGCCGGACACCCGGGACGACCTGGCCTTCAAGCCTTGGCTCTACCGGATCGCCCATAACACCGCGATCTCCACCCTCCGCCGCCGCAAGATCGTCCAGTGGGTCCCCTTCATGCCCACCCACGAGCGCGCCGGCGAGCATTCCGTCGAGCGGCACGTCACCCACCAGCAAGACATCCAGCAGGTGCTCGCCAAGCTCCCCAGCCACTACGCCGACGTTCTTCTTCTTCGCCACTACCAAGGACTCTCCCTCGCCGAGACGGCATCGACCCTCGGCATCACGGAGAATGCGGCAAAATTGCGACTCTTCCGCGCGCGCAAGGCGTTCGCCGGAATCTATGATCAGGCCGGCCCCGCGGCCAATGACGGGGAGGACGAGGCATGATTTCCCACGATCAGGCGCAACTGCTTGCCTCGGAACGCCTCGACGGCCCGCTCTCCGCCGCGGACGCGGAGGCACTGGCCACCCACCTCCTGACGTGCGCCGACTGCCGCGCCTTCGCCCGTCAGATGGAGGCGATCTCCGTCGGGATCCGCGCCATGCCCCACCTGCCGCCCTCGCCCGCGGTCTCCCGCGGCGTCCAGGAAGCGATCGCCGGACAACGTCCGCGCTGGGGCTGGCTCAGCAACGGCATCGCCCTCGCCTCCTCCCCCGCGCTCGCCGTGGCCAGCGCCATCCTTCTGATTTTCGCCGTCTCCGGAGTGGTCTACCTGGCTGCCAGCCCCGGCCAGTCCCGCCTGATCGCCCAGGATCTGCCGCCCACCACCGCCGTCCCTGATGGCTGGCGACCGGCTGAGGAAGCCACGTCGGTCGCCACCGTCCTCCCGGCGCCGTCACAGGCCGCACTCATCGTCCCCACCCCGACCACTGCGGCCGCCAAGGCCACGGTCGCGCCACGCCCCACCACAGTCCCCACGGCAACCCCGGCCACCAAGGCCGCCGAACCCACCAACCGCCCGGTGGTGGCGCCCACCGCTGCCGCCGAATCCGCGGCTCCCACCCCTGCCGACACCACCCAACCCGGTGCTGGCACCGGCGACGTCGCGGGCAGCGAGCCCATCACCACCCGGACCCGTTCTCGCGGCAACGACGCGTCAACCACTCCGGAACCCCGCGTCACCGAGGTCAGCGAGGCGCAACCAGCCGAAACCCCGGTGGTCGCCATCGAAGAACCGACCCTTCCCGCTGTTGCGGCCACCGGCCCGGACAGCAGCGGAGACGCGTCATCCGCCGGTGGTGACGCCGCCCCTGCCGAGGCCACCATCGCCGGCCGCGTGACCGAACCGGTCGCGATCACCCCGGCGAGTGAGGATCTGCCCGCCACCGAGGCTCCGGAACTGCCCATCGCGACCATCGTCGCGGACGTGGTGGTCGAGGAACCGACCATCGCCCCGGTGGTCGGGGATGCCCCAGCCCTCTCCCCCTCCCCCACTCCGACCGACGTGCCCATGGTCGCCGCAACGGCACCGGAATTGCCGGATGTCGCTGGTGGTCTAGACCTCCCGCCCGGAGATCTCGGCCTGCTGGCGGTTGTGGGCAGCGGTCAGGCGTGGTCCGATCCAACCGTCTCCGATTACGGCCTGCAGCTCTACACCGCTCCGGACGCGACCGGGAACGCGTCCATCGCGATCACCGATGCCACCGGCATGCCGCTGCTCCTCGATCCCACCGAGGAGGTCCACTCCGACGTGGTCCTCACCTGGCTGGGCGACAGCGCGATCTTCCAGCGAGCCTATCCTGATGGCCGCCTCGAGTTGCGATCCGCATCGTCTGGCGGTGGCGGCGGATACGCCCTCTGGAGCGGGTTCGACGGCGGCACCTTCAACACCGGGATTGATCAGGCGCGCGTTGCCGGTGACTGGCTTGCCTACATCAGCGGTGGACAGGTCTTCCTCGCGCCGCTCAGTGATCCCAACAGCGCGATTCCGCTCTCCACCACCCCGGTGGTCGGATACGATCTTTCGCCAGACGGGTCTCGGGTGGCGGTCAGCAACGGGTACGGCATCTCCGTGTACGCCGTGGGGTCGAGTGAGCCGTTCATCACGGTCGGCAATGCGGGCGGCATCGCGATCGGCACGATCGACTGGACCTGGGACGGCATTCTCGTCAGCCGCCCGAACACCGGCGACATCGTGCTGCTGCCGGTGCCGTAGGAATCGTCCACCCGGGTGGACCCAACCTCCGCTGGTGTGATCGGTTCGTGGCAGGCATACTTCCCCCATGAGCGACCCGCCCACCCCGCCCTCCGCCCCAGCGATCCGGTTCGGACGCACCGAAATCCTGGTCCTTGAAGGCAATCTCCTCGCGCAGGAGGTGGATGCCATCGTGCTCCCCACCAACTGTCGCGGCGCATTGGGGGCAGTGGGGGTGCACGGCGTCACCGGCCTGCGGACGCTTGCCGGATCGGAGATCGAGCGCGAGGCGATGGCCTTGGCCCCCCTTGAATTGGGAACCGCCGTCACCACCGGGTCGGGGCAATTGGCCTCCCGCGGGGTGCAGCACGTCATCCATGCCGTGATCCGGCGAGACCTCGGCAGCCCGGCTCGACCAGCCGACATCCGGCGTGCGGTGGCCGCCAGCCTCGTCGCCGCCGACCGCGCCCGAGCGACCTCCGTGGCGATCGGCCTCATCGGCGACGACCGCAGCGCCAGTGGCGGCGAGGCAGATCCCATCCACGCCCTGATCGCCGAGGAGACCGTCTCCGTGCTGCGCCGTTCCAGCTTGCGCTTGGCTGAGGTGCGCATCGTCTGCCGCTTCGCTGACCAAGCGGTCGCGATGAACACGCTTCTGCAAGCCCTCCGCAATCGCGCATGGGAATAGGAGCCACACTCTCATCGTCCACCCGGGTGGACCCCAGTTTCGGCATGTGGTTGACATAACGTTCGCGGAATAGGGACGTATTGCCGGTGGGAGAACCCGACCTGCCCCCGTATACTGCCGCCGAACGATCGCTCCGCCGACCCGAGGCCCCATCATGATCAACGACGACGTGCTGGAGGACATCCGGGCGCGCATCGCCGAACGGGAAGAACTCGGCATCCGCGGCCTCGCTGAGCGCCTCGGTCCGGCGGACTGGGCTGACATCGTCCCGCGCCTCGACGAGACCGAGATCGCCGCGCTCCTCGAGATCCTTCCCGACAGCGAGATCTCCGAACTCCTCGGCGAACTCGAACCGGAACAAGCCGCCGACATCCTCGAGACGCTCGAGACCGACCAGGCCGCCGATCTCCTCGAGCAGATCGATCCCGACGACGCCACCGACATCGTCGCCGAACTCAGCAGCGAGGACGCCGAGCAGATCCTCCAGGCGATGGAGCCGGCTGAGGCCGCCGAGATCCGCGAACTGCTCCCATACGCCCAGGACACCGCCGGCGGCCGCATGACCCCGGCCTTCGTCGCCATCGCACCAGACATCCGCGCAGACGACGCCATCGCCATGCTCCGCCGCGTCGCCGAGGAGGCGGAGACGATCTACTACGTCTACGTCCTCGATCCCCAGGAGAAACTCCTCGGTGTCCTCTCACTGCACCACCTGGTGCTGACCCGGCCCAGCACGCCCGTCGGCGACCTCATGGTTGCCGATCCGCTCCGCGTCCAGGCCGAGGCCGACCAGGAGACCGCCGCCCGCCTGCTGGTGGACAACAACTTGTTGGCATTGCCGGTGGTGGACGACCAAGACCGCTTGCTCGGGATCATCACCCAGGACGACATCGCCGACGTTCTCGAGGAAGAGGCCACCGAAGACATCGAGCGCCTCGGCGGTTCGCAGCCGCTCGAGATGCCGTACCGCGTCGCCTCGGTGCCGGTGCTCGTGCGCCGCCGCGTGGGGTGGTTGCTCTTCCTCTTCCTCGCAGGATTGTTGACCACGCAAGTGCTCGTCTCGTTCCAGTCGCGGCTGGAACTCGTCCCTGCGCTGACGCTCTTCATCCCGCTGATCGTCGGCATCGGCGGCAACGTCGGATCGCAGACCGCGACCACACTCGTCCGCGCCATCGGCATCGGCGAAGTCGACATCCGCGACGCGGGGTGGGTGATGCTGAAGGAGCTCGCCACCGGCCTCCTGATCGGCCTGATCCTTGGGCTTGCCGGGCTTCTCCGCGGCGGTCTCGCAGCAGGGCTGCAGATCGGGATCGTGGTCGCGTTGACGATCCTGGTGCTGACGATCTGGTCGTCCGGGGTGGCGGCGGTGCTGCCGTTGATTTTGCGCAAGATCGGATTCGATCCGGCCGTGGTGTCGGCGCCGTTCATCGCGACGCTGGTCGACGCCACCGGCCTCCTGATCTACCTCACCATCGCGGGGCTGGTGCTCGGCGCGCTGTGATCGCGGCTCAGAGCCAATCGATCCGCTTGAAGAAGATCGCCAACCCGCCTCCGACCGCCACCATCAATCCGAGCGCCCATCCATATCCCCAGGCCCAATCGAGTTCGGGCATGTGCGCGAAATTCATCCCGTAGATGCCGCTGATCAGCGCCATCGACATCAGGATGATCGACGAGGACGTCATCCGCTTCACCGTCACGTTCAGGTGGTACGAGGTCATCGACATCGACGCATCGAGTGCCGAGGTGAGCAGGTCGCGATAGAGATCGACGGCATCCGCAATCCGCAGCAGATGGTCGTAGACATCTTGGAAGTAGACGATCTCCTGCTTGGTGAAGAGGGGCGCATCGCGCCGCACCAGCACATTCAGCACGTCACGCTCCGGTCCGATCACCCGGCGGAGCGCGAGCAGGTCCTTCTTCAGGTCGAAGATCTCCTCTTGCGTCGTGTTTCCCGGGGTCCGGAAGATCTCGTCTTCCAGATCCTCGGCCCGATCCCCGACGGCATCCAGCACCGGGAAGTAGCCATCCACGATCTCGTCGAGCATGGCGTAGAGCAGCAATCCGGAGCCGTGCTTGCCGGTCATTGCCGCTTCCTTCGTCCAGCGCTTCAGGACCGCGTCGATCTCCGGCACGTTGCCGTGGTGGATCGTCAACATGTACCGCTTGCCGGTGAAGATTCCGAGTTCACGCGGGATGAGGCGCCCGTCCAGCAGATCGATGGCGTAGAAGACGAGGAAGACCAGATCGTCGTGCAACTCGATCTTCGGTCGCTCGTGCGCTTGCTGGACGTCCTCGAGCATCAGTGGGTGGATGCCGAACTCGCTGCTGATTGAGAGCAACTCCTCGTCCGTCGGGTCCTCCACGTCGATCCACAGGAGTTGGGTCTCGCTCGTGAGCATCCCGGACAGCCCATCGAGCGGCGCTTCCGCCGTCTGGGTGGGCATCCCGTTGTGGAGCATGATGCGGATCATCCGAGGCCTCCGGGGCGCGCGGCCCCCACCATGCTACCCACCTGCGCATCGGCACCGCACGGGCCGATGGTCACACTTCCGGCGGTGCGATCACCCCGCGAGCGGCAACCGCACCACGAATCGCGCCCCGCGCGTGGTTGTCGGGTCAAGTGTCACGCTGCCGCCGAGGGACGCCACGAGGGAAACGACGATCGCCAACCCGAGCCCGGATCCTCCCGTGGCCCGCGAGCGGCCCGGATCGACCCGCCCGAATCGTTCGAAGATCTTCGTCCGGGCGTCAGGCGGGATGCCCGGTCCTTCATCAGCGACCACCACTTCCGCCTCCCGCCCGGCCGTCCGCACCGTGAGCGAGACGGGAGTGCCCTCTGGGGTGTGCACCCGGGCATTGGTCAACAGGTTGTCAATCACCTGCCGCACCGCGACCTGATCGCCGGCCGCGACGACCCCGTCCTGAATCTCCACGTGCAACGGCCGCGCGGGGTCCGCCGCGCGGAAATCCTGCGCCGCATCGCGCGCGATCGCACCGAGATCGATCGGCTCCTGATCCAATTCCCGCTGCTGATCGAGTTTCGCCAACAGGAGCAGGTCATCCACCAATCGCGACATCCGGATCGCCTCGGATTCGATCCGGCCCATCCCGCGGCGGATCGCCGTCTCATCGGTCATCGCCCCTTGGCGGTAGAGCTCGGCATAGCCGCGCAGGGAGGTGAGCGGGGTGCGTAGTTCGTGCGCCGCATCGCCGACGAATCGGCGCAGCCGTTCCTCGCTCGCGGCGCGGGCGTCTGCAGCGCGCTCGATCTGCCCCAGCATGTCGTTCAGCGCATTGCCGAGTCGCCCGAGTTCGGTGCGCGGGTCCGCGTCGTCGACGCGCTGGCTGAGATCGCCCGCGCCGATCGCCGCCGCCGTGTCGATCATCCGATCGATCGGTTGGAGGCCCCGCCGCACCAGCAACGAACTCCCGAGCGCCGCCAGCCCCAGTGCGGCGATGCTGGCGATCCCCACCAGCCAGAGGAGATCGCGCACGGTCTTCTCGACCGCGGCGAGGGGGGCAGCGGTCACCACCACGAACCCATCCTCGAGGCGGTTGACCATCGCGCGGTACCGCAGGTCGTCATCCTCGGATTCCACCGTGATGATGCCGCCCGAGGGCAGCTCCTCGACCTCTGAGGAGCGCAGATCGAGGTCGGGGAGGGGATCGGGCTCGTCCGGGTATCCCGACGGACTCGCGGCGAGCAGTGCGCCGTCCGGCCCGTAGACCATGCGTGCCACCGGACGTTCGATCTGCGTGCCCGCGGTGCTGTCGATCACCGCCGGGCGATCGTCGTGGTCGCGTTCCTCGTGATCGTCGCGATCACCACGGCGCGGCGGACCCGGATTCGGCACCTCGAAGCGCTGGGCCGCCTCGACCACCGTCGCATCCACCTGCGCGATCAGCGTCGAGCGGGTCGCCCCGACCACTGCCGCCCCGAGCACCCCGAGGATGACCAAGAGCAGCGCCACGATCCCGATCGTCAACCGCGCCCGGATGCTCAT
>JAPOLF010000073.1 GCA_029977305.1 bacterium
AATCAGATTGAAGGCGTTTTTCACATGCGCAATGTGAGCCGCGTGTTGGATGGTGGCAAGCTGAATCGACAGGCGCTTCGAGAGGAAGCAGAGGCCCCCTACTTCATCCCCGAAAATACACCGCTTAATACTCAGCTCCTCCACTTTCAACGGCAGAAAAAGCGCCTCGGAATGGTGGTCGACGAATACGGAGATATTCTGGGTCTGGTAGCGCTCGAGGACATCCTCGAGGAGATCGTCGGCGACATCCAGGACGAGTACGACGTCGAACCGGTGCTGCTGCGCGAGGTGGGTCCGGGCGTGATCGAGGTGGACGGGGGCATCCCGCTCGATGACGTCGAGGAGGCGCTCGGGATCGACCTGCAGGACGGCGATGAGGAGGTCACCACGGCGGCGGGATTCGTCCATCTGCACATGGAGCGGCTGCCGGCGATTGGCGACAGCGTCGAGGCGGAGGGCGTGCGGGTCGAGGTGCTCGACGTCGAGGGTCACCGATTGCGCCGGTTGCGCGTCACGCGCCTTGGTGGGGACAGCGCCACTGAGCATGGCGGATGAACAACGCCTCAGGAACCGCGTGGGTGGTTGAGCATCGGGCGGTGGTGTCGAGCACGATGGACGTGGCCGCGGAGCTTGCCCGAGCCGGGGCGCGAGATCGCACCGTGGTGGTCGCGGACGAGCAGACGGCCGGCCGGGGGCGGGCCGGTCGATCGTGGCACGCGCAGATGGGCACGTCGCTCTTGATGACCGCGATCCTGCGCCCGCAATTGCATGCGCAGGCGGCAGGAGGGATGAGCATCGCGGTGGGATTGGCGGTGGCCGATGCGATCAGCGATGTGTGCGGGATCACCCCATGGCTGAAGTGGCCGAATGACCTGTGGATCGGCTCCCAGGAAGATGGCGAGAAGGTTGCCGGGGTGCTGATCCAGAATCGGGTGGTGGGTGATCAGGTGGAGGTGGCCCTGGTGGGGATCGGGGTGAACATCGATGCCCACGCCGAGGAGATCGGCGGAGGGGCCACCCATCTCCACGCGCATGCGGACGCGGTGACGCGCGATGCGCTGCTGGAAGCGGTGTTGCGACGGATCGATGAGCGGGTGCCGACGCTGGTGGCGAATGGCGGCCGCCTGGCCGTTGATGAATGGAACGCGCGGGCAGCGCTCCTCGGGCACCTGGTGCAGGTCGAGGATGGTGAACGCGCCGTTACCGGGACCCTGACGGGACTCGGCGAGGATGGCTCGCTATTGCTCCGCTCGGAAGCGGGCGAGATCGTGGCACTGCAGGTGGGCGACCTGACCCGGGGGCCGCGAAGGCGGAGTTAACTGCGCCGGAAATCGCGTGCTCCGTTGCTGTTCGGCTCAGGTGGATGGATGGTGAGATCGAGCGCCATCCAGAGGGTGCGCGAGAGCGGGAAGAACAGGATCGGGATGCCGATGGCGAGGCTCGCGGCGATGATCTCCTGCGGCACCAGCGAGAGATTCTTCAGCGGGGTGAAGAAGATCAGGTAGACGGCGAGACCGAGCGCGACGAACTCCGAGAAGATCATGTTCAGGGCGTAGCCGCCGAGGAAGTACCCATCCTCTCGTTCGAAGCGAACCTCGCAGTTCGGACAGATCTCCTTGAGTGAAAAGAAGTTGGCAAAGATGCCGCGGCCGCCGCAATATGGGCAACGGCCGGTGAGCGCACGGGCGAGGAGCACCCGGCTGCGAGCGCCGGTGGTGGCGGGGAGATTCGGCCACGGCACCGGCCCAGCGACGATGCGGTCAACGGTCACGACCGGGGGCGTGTCATCCACGAGCGGCCTTGACCTGCTGGGTGAGCGCGGGGAGGACGTCGAAGAGGTCCCCGACGATGCCGAATTGGGCGATCTTGAAGATGGGCGCATCGGGGTCGCGATTGATGGCGACGATGGCGCCGCTCCCCTGCATGCCGACGTTGTGCTGGACCGCGCCGCTCACCCCGACCGCGATGTAGAGGCCGGGGGCGACGGTACGTCCCGTTTGACCGATCTGCTCGTGGTGATCGCGCCAGCCTGCATCGACGACGGCGCGGGTGGCGCCCACCGCTCCACCGAAGGCGGCGGCGAGATCTTCGACGAGGGCGAAGTTGGCAGGTTCCTTGAGGCCGCGGCCTCCCGCGACGACGACCGGCGCGGAATCGAGATTCGAAGCGCCTCCGCCCTTGGAGGTCATGCCGGTGACAACGACCCGGAAGTCCTCCGTACCGAAGTCAACCGCGAGGGATTCGGTGCTGGCCGATCCTGCGCCCTCCGCCTTGGCGAAGGCACCTGGGCGGATGGTGGCCATCTGAATCGACGAGCCGGGCATCCGGATCTCCGTTTGGGCGCGGCCGCCGAGGACGGTGCGGGTCGCGACAAGGGCACCATTCTCGGCGGCGACGGCGACGCAATCCGCTGCTAGGCCAGCGTTGAGGCGGGCGGCGGCGCGGGGGGCGGAGTCGCGGCCGGCAGTGGTGCCGGGGATGAGGACAACGGAGGCACCGGAGGCCTTCACCGCGGCGACGATAGCCGTGGTAGCAGCTTCGGCACTGGGGGATGCGAGGCGGGGGTCATCGACGACGAGGATCTTGTCCACGCCGGCGATGTTCATCTTTGCTGCCTCGGCAGCGATGTTTGAGCCGATGACCAGGGCGGTCAGCCCGCCGCCCATTGCAGAGGCGACGGACTTGCCGGCCTCCACCGCTTCCAGTGCGACGTGGCGGAGCGCACCGTTCGCTCCGATTTCACCAACGACGAGGACGCCTGCCATGGGAAGTTCCTTTCTGCGCGTGAGCTGCGGCGATCGCGATGGGGACCGAGCGGGTTAGAGCAACTTCTCGCTCTGAAGCCATTCGACAAGGCGCTGCGCAGCCTCTGCGGCGGAGACGTCTTGGACGATGATGCCAGCACTGCCCTTCTCCGGGGCGAGCGGGGCGGACCAGGTCACGCGGCCGGCTTCCGGGGATGCGGAAACGATATCCACGGTCTTCTTCTTAGCGGCCATGATCCCTTTGAGTGACGGGAGGCGCGGCTCCTCGAGTCCAGTGCTGGAGAGGAGGACGGCAGGGGTTTGGACCTCGACGGATTGGTAGCCGTCTTCCATGTCGCGCTTGAGGCGCAAGGTGGAGCCGTCGACCTCGAGTGCGGCGATATTGGAGACGAGGGGGAGGTTCAGGAGTTCGGCGACCTGCGCACCGACCTGGCCGCTCTCGTAGTCATCGGCGGTCTGGCCGGCAAGGACGATGTCTGGGCTGAACGCCCCAACCTGCTGGGCGATGACACCAGCGAGGGCGAGGGTGTCGACGGCGTTGGGATCGGCCGTCTCGACGAGGATCGCGCGATCGATGCCCATGGCGAGGGCGCGGTTGAGGGCTTCCTTCACCGATGCCGGGCCGACCGCGATGGCGACGGTTTCGCCGCCGTGCTGCTCTTGCAGTTTCAGCGCCTGCTCAACGGCATAGAGGTCGTAGGAGCTCGCGACCTGCTGTCCGGAGAGGTTCGGGGCACGGGTGGCCTTGTCGACTTTGACGGCGTTCATGTCGGGGACTTGCTTGACGAGCACCGCGATCTTGAGGGGCATGGAGGACTCACTCTGCCGACGCCGCGCGTGCCGCGATCGGACCGAACTGCCATGGGCCTAGCGGCCGCAATGATACCAGCGCGGCGGCAGGGTGCTGATCATTTGGTGCGGAAATCAGGAGGGTTCGGCAGCGGAACCGAGGGCTTGGTGCACGCACAAGGCAAGGTGCAGGCGGAGCCGGAGGGCGGCGTCCTCGAGGTCGTAGTGGGTGATGTCGCGGATGCGATCGAGGCGGTAGAGGACGGTGTTGCGGTGGACCTGGAGACGCTCAGCGGCTTCTTTGGGGCTGCCGTTGGCATCGAAGAAGGCGGTGAGGGTGCTGATGAGATCAGCGTTGTTGTCTCGATCGTAGGCGATCAAGGTTCCGAGTGTTTCTTCGTACAGGGCGTGGAGTTCGGGCAGCGTTTCGGCGGCGTAGATGAGCCGGTAGACGCCGAGGTCACCGAATCTGGTGATCTGGCCGGGACCGCTCATGCGACGACCTAGGACGAGGGCGTGTTTCGCCTCTTGGTGCGAGCGGCGGATGCCCGCGATGCCCTCGCGCACACTGCCAAGGCCCATGGAAATGCGTGCGGCCTTGGCTCCGGCCATGGCGGTGAGATCCTCGCGGAGGGCGGTGGCGACGGCGGAGGCGTCGGCGGCGGTGGCGATCGGCCAGATGATCTCTGCGGCATTGGTGCGGATGCGCCACAGGGGACGGGAGCCGCGAGCGCCGCCGATGCGCGAGAGGGCTTCAGCGAGCACGTCCCAACGATCGTCCTTGCCGCCAGCGCGGATGGGGGCGGTGCTCGCTTGGTCGAATCGGGCGATCAGGGCGACATGTGAGGCGTTCAAATCGTGGCCGAGGCGACGGGCCTGTTGGATCAGGGTGGACTCGGAACGGAGGGCACCATCGAGCACTTCGTCGAGGACGTGGAGTTCGACTTCGCGACGGGCGGTGGCGGCGGCTTGCTCACGGGCGAGCACGACGGCACAGGCCGCCGCTCCGCGCGCGGTGGCCTCGGCGTCCTCGGCAGTGGGTGTCCCGTTGGGGATGACGAGAGAAATGGTGCCGAGGAGGCCATCGCGTCCGATGACTGGGGCGATGCTGCGGCCCCACGCGGCATCGAGCGCATGAGCGGTGGTGGGAGGCTCGGCAGCGCTGCTGGTGGTCGTGGTGCGGAGCCAGCGGACGAGTTCGGGTCGGTCTTGGAGGAGGAGGTCCTCGATGGCCTCCCGGGTGGGGCCTTGATCAGGATCACCGTGGTAGGCGAGGAGGCGACCGTCGCGGCCCTCGAGGATGACCGCGCGATGGCTGAGTTCGGAAAGGGCGCGGACGACACCGGCGAGCGGTTCCCCGGCGATGGCGAGTTCCATGAGACGACGGGCGACCTCTTGGCCGCGCCGCTGAACCTCGCGGCGGCGTTCGGTGATCAGGCGGGCCGCTTCCCGCTCGAGGGGGCCCTGATCGGTGCCCTTGGGGAGGACGAGGAGCGGAAGGCCGGTTTCCTCGGCAGCATCCTTGGCGGCCTTGGGGGGTGCACCGGAGAGCACCACCGCCGCAACGCCGAAGCCGGCGAGTTGATGGAGGGCGGCATCGAGGGTGAGGCGTTCGTCGAGTTGGTCAAGGACGCCATCGGGGAGGAGAACGAGTTCGCCGCCGGTGAGGTGTGCGAAGGCCGGGGGTGTCGGACGGATGCGACTCGCCCATGTGACCTCGCGATCGAGGCCGGTCTTGCCGGCGGCGATCTTGGTCCCAGCGGGGAGGGCGAGTGCAATGACGTCCTCGACGGTGATCATCAGCCGACCTGATCGCCGTAGCGGAGGACTTCCCACGGACTGACGTGGCGACGGTAGTCCTCCCATTCGGTGCGCTTGACGTGGAGCAACTGGCCGCAGACGTAGTCACCTAGGGCGTCGCGGATGAAGGAGTCGTCGGCAAAGATGTCGAGGGCCTGTCCGAGCGTGGACGGGAGACGGGTGACGCCGAGACGGCCGAGTTCCTCGTCGTCGTAACGGACGAGGTTCTCGTCGAGCGGCGCGGGCGGCTCCTCGCGGCGCTGGATGCCATCGAGGACGCAGGAGAGGATGGCGGCGAGCGCCAGATAGGGGTTGGCCATGTTGTCCGGCGAGCGGAGTTCGAGTTCCATCGCCGAGGCAGTGGATGGCCCGGTGACGGGGACGCGCACCAGTGATGCCTGACTGAGCCGGGCCCAGGTGGCATGGCGCGGGGCGCGGTGGCCGGCAGCCAGTCGCTTGTAGGAATTGACCGAGGGGCAGAGCACGGCGCTCACGGCGGGCGCCCGGTCGAGGAGGCCATTGATCGCCCAGCGGCCGATGTCGGAAAGGGAGTCGCCGTCGCCGCGCAGGGCATCTCGGCCGTCGATGCGATCGTGGAGTCGGAGGAAGACGTGCATGCCGGAGCCGGCGAGATCCGTCTCGGGTTTCGGCATGAAGTTGGCGCGAAGGCCGTGCCGGGCGGCGGCGGCGCGGATCACCTGGCGGACGGTGAGCATCTGGTCAGCCATGCGCAGGGCGCTCGTGGGGAGGAGGTCGACTTCTTCCTGGCCAGGTCCGGTTTCGTGATGGGCTCCTCCGGCGGCGATGCCAAGTGCCTGGAGGGTGCGGACGATCTCGTCGCGAGTGGAGGTTCCGGGGACGTCACCGATGCCGAAGTATCCGGCCGATCCGCCGGGCGGGAGCAGGCCGTCCTCGGAGAGGAGGTAGAACTCAAGTTCCACGGCGACTTGGGCGTCGAAGCCGAGGTCGGCGGCGCGGGCGATGACGCGCTCGAGGATGGAGCGGGGATCGCCCGGGAACGGGGTTCCATCGCGGCGACGCACGGAGCAGGTGAGCCGGGCGCGCGTGCCGACTTCGCTCATCGGGACGATGAGGAGCGTGTCGGGGTCGGGGACGAGGAACAGATCGAGTTCGACCTCACGCAGGCCGCCCATGACGGCGGCGCCGTCAAAGCGATAGCCGTGCTCCAGCGAGGACGCGAGCAACTCGACGGGGAAGGTCATGCTGCGGGCGCCGCCGGCGATGTCGGAGAACTGAAGGTCAACCAGGGAGACGCCGGCATCGCGGACGCGGTCGAGGACTTCCTGAGGGGTCATCGGGGGATCATCCTTTCGGAAACGACGTGGGAGCGGTGCTTTCGGGGGGAGAACGCTTCTGGATTGGGCTGCGTGCCCAAGGTCGATCGGCAGAGTACCGCCAACTGACCATAACAGCAACTATGGCGGCGAAGGACCGCAGGGGAGTGTCGCGACAAGTGGTCCTAGGTGACCGTACAGGCGCAGGTGCTAGACCAATTTCGGAGCTGGCCGGGATGCGGTTACCAGCGTTTCTTGTGTTGTCAGTTTTGTTGGTATTTCAACGGTTTCTCGGTTGTCAGCTGATCCATGAGGAGCGGGGTTGTACGAATTGCCTAAAGTTTGGCTGGTGTAACGCTGCGTCGTAGGTCTTCTTGCTTGGGGCAGCGACTCCTAGACTCCGGGACACGGTGAGGTTCCGCCTGCAAATCGAGCGGGCCAATGAACCTTGGCGCAGTTGCTTCCGTCGACCACGGCAGCGACGACCCGGCGGAGACGCGGATGGAGATCGCGAATCAGGCCGGGCGTCCACGATCAGCGAGGAGACCAGTGATGACCACGATCCGTCCCTCCGATGCGGCACCCCTTCACCACGCCTCCTATGAACGCGATGCATGCGGGGTCGGGTTGGTTGTCGATATCGCGGGCAAGCGGTCGCGATCGATCGTCGAGTTGGCGCTCGCCGGGGTGGTGAACCTAACGCACCGAGGCGGTGTCGGGGCCGATGCGCGGACCGGAGACGGTGCGGGCATCCTGACACAAGTGCCGACGAAGCTCTTCGCGCCGATCTTCGCCGAGCGTGGCTTCGCGGGACTGTGCGATGGTGCATTCGCGGTGGCGATGGTCTTCCTGCCGCGGAACGGAGCGGCGGCCGATGGGGCGCGAGGGTTCCTCGAGGATGCCTGCCGGGAGCGTGGGCTGCCCATCGCGGGCTGGCGTGATGTCCCGACCGACGAGACCGTGCTCGGTGATGTGGCCCGGTCGACGCTGCCGGGGATCGCCCAGTTGCTCGTGGTGCGGCCGGAGGGGATGGACGACGAGGCGTTTGAAGTTGAGCTGTTCCTCGCTCGGCGCGCGGCAGAGCGAGCGGCGGCCTCGGCCGGACTGTCCGAGAGCGATTTCTTCGTGGCGTCGTTCTCGGCTCGAACGATTGTCTACAAGGGATTCTGTCTGCCGCAGGATCTGCCGGCGTTCTATCTCGATCTGCAGCAACCGACGTACGAGTCGGCCATCGCGCTGTTCCATCAGCGGTACAGCACCAACACCTTGCCGACATGGGCGATGGCGCAGCCGTTCCGGTACATCGCGCACAACGGCGAGATCAACACCGTGGCCGGCAACCGGCAGTGGATGCAGGCGCGTGCGCCGCAGTTGAATCTCCTCGGGCATGGACAGGGTGCTCTGGAGCCGGTGGTTTCAGTGGCGGGGAGCGACTCGCTGAGCCTCGACAACGTGGTGGAGATGATCGATCGCGGTGGGCGCTCGCTGCCGCACGCGATGATGATGCTGGTGCCGGAGCCATGGGAGCAGCTGCCGCTGATGGAGCCGGCGCGGCGGGCGTTCTACGAGTACCACGCGGGGTTGATCGAGCCGTGGGACGGCCCGGCGGCGCTGAGCTTCACCGATGGCGTGGTGGCTGGTGCGACGCTGGATCGCAATGGGTTGCGACCGTTGCGCTGGGCGATCACGGCGGATGGAATGTTCATCGCCGGTTCTGAGGCGGGGACGGTCAAGGTCGATCAGCGGCAGGTGGTCGAGAAGGGCCGGTTAGGGCCGGGACAAATGATTTTGGTCGACACCGCGCGCGGCGTGGTGATGCGCAACCCCGAGCTCAAGGCGGAGGTGGCGAATGCCGCGCCGTACGGGGAGTGGCTGAAAGTCGGCCGGGTCGCACTGAAGGTCATGGATGATGTCGCAGCGGCTCCGGCCGCCGATGCGACGCCGGGTCGGAAGGCGGCGGACACGGGGACCGTCGCGGTGCAGCGGGCGCTGGGGTATTCGGCAGAGGACCTCCGGTTGGTGGTCCACCCGATGGCGGTGGAATCCAAGGAGCCGACGTGGTCGATGGGCGATGACGCACCGTTGGCGGTGTTGTCGGAGAAGCCGAGGCCCGTGCACGCCTATTTCCGACAGCGATTCGCGCAGGTGACGAACCCTCCGATCGATTCGCTGCGCGAGCGGAGTGTGATGTCGCTGGACACCTACTTGGGTCGGCGCGGGAATCTGCTTGCTGAGTCTCCTGAGCAGGCGGAGCTGCTGCATCTTCCGAGCATCGCCATCAGCAATCAGCAGCTTGAGGCGATCCTCGGGCTGACGGGCGAGTTCCGGGCGGTGCGCGTGCCGACGCTGTTCGCCTTGCCGGCTGATGAAGCGGCGACCACCGCGGCGCTGGAACAGCGACTGGCGGAGGTTGTGGCGGAGGCTGAGGCGGCGATCGATGGTGGGGCGTCGGTCGTCGTGCTGAGCGATCGGGACCTGGACGGGGCAACACTCGCGGTGCCGATGGTGTTGGCGGTTGGCACGCTGCATCACCATCTGATCCGGGTGGGCAAGCGGATGCAGGCGGACATCATCGCGGACAGCGGTGAAGTCGCCGACGTGCATGTGCTGGCGTGCCTCGTGGGGTACGGTGCGTCGGCCGTGTGTCCGTGGATGGCGCTGCGTGCGGCGTCGGAATACGCGGGAACGCGCGGATGCGAGGGATTGAGCGACGCCGACCTGCGGCGGAACTATCTTGCGCAGTTGGACAAGGGATTCCTCAAGGTCTCGTCGAAGATGGGGATCTCGACTGCGATGGGGTATCGCGGGGCGCAGATCTTCGAGACGATCGGCTTGAACCCGGAGGGGGTGGACCGCTCGTTCACGGG
>JAPOLF010000074.1 GCA_029977305.1 bacterium
CGCTGCCGCCCGGGCCCCAGTCGCCGTCGTCGCCCGGGGGTTGGGATTGTTCCCATGCGGTGATCGCGGTGGTGCTGGCGGAGGACGCGACGGTCTCCTCCGGGGCAGGGGTGCCGTCCACATCGAGATAGAAGCCCGCGACCCAGCCATCACCGGCATCAGCGGAAACCGGCCACCAGCGCGTCGTGCCATCGGGATCAAGCACCGTCTCGACGGTCGCGGTGCGGAGGGTGACGATGGTGCCCTCCGGGAGGGCGGTGACGACATCGGCCCCATAAGCCGGTTCGGCCCGGAGCATCACCCCATCGGAGGCGTGGACCACCGTGGCGATCGTCTCGTCAGCGGCCGAAGCCATCCTGAGCCCGGGCAGCGGTGCGAGCATGGTGAGCACCAGCATCAGGGCCAAGACCAGACGCATGCGCGGTGCGCTCCACCGACGGTTCCTTCGAGCCATCCCACTCCTCACGGTCGGCGCCCCGATGGGCAACGAACCTCGCGTGCCCGCTCAAGAAGAAGCGGTGCCGGACGGGACACGCGACACGGGTTGTGCGGGGGTGGAGAGGGTGTACGTACACCCTGACGCTGCGACAGTAGCAGGCAGGGTAGAGGCGTGCAAGTGCCGGTGCGCGCGTTTTCCGCATGGGGCCCGAGGTGTGCGGAAAACCGCGTTCAAGCGGTCCGGTCGGGGATCGTCCGTGCGATCGGACGATCGCCAGTTGCCGGGAAATTCGAGGCGGCCTTTCGGGACCTCTCGATCGTAGAGCACACGACGGCACGCTGCTATACTGCCGCCTTGGTGGGCAGCCGACCGGGCGGTCTGAAACCGCGTCCGGGGCTGTTTTCCCTGTGCCAGCCAGTGGCTTCGATGTCGTGAGCAGTGGTGCGGACGCGACTCTGCGGGTGTCAGGGTGTGCTCGTTCGCGGAAAGGGCTTCCAACGTGATTCTGAACACCGAGCGGCTTCCCGGGAGTGTGGTGCGGTTCGAAATCGTCGCGGACAAGGACGAGTTCGATGCCGCGTTCGACAAGGCGGTGCGCCGCGTCGGCCAGCAGTTGCAGGTTCCGGGCTTCCGCAAGGGAAAGGCGCCGCGCGCGGTGATCGAGCGGACCTACGGCGCGGGCGTCTTCCTGCAGGAGGCCCACAGTCAACTGATGGATGACCTCTACCGCAAGGCGGTCGAGCAGGAGGATGTCACCCCGGTCGGTGATCCGACCGCCGAGATCCTCAACGGCGAGCCGTTCACCTTCGCCGTCAACGTCCCCGTCTACCCGACCGCCGACCCGGGCGATTACGCCAGCGTGCGAATTGAGCCGATCGACGCGGCGATCGCGGAGAGCGACATCGAGGAGACCATCGAGCGGCTGCGCAAGTCCGCCAGCCCGTGGGTCGATCCGAGCGCCGAGGGTGCCCGCCCGTCGGCCGGATCACAGGTCATCATCGACTACACGGTGATGGAGGCTGACGGCTCCAACGAAGAGGCCGAGGAGGATGCCGAGTTCATCATCGGCGAGAGCGGCTTGCTGGCCGAGCTCGAGGAGCGCATCCAGCAGCTCGGTGTCGGTGAGACCGCCGAATTCGAGACCTCCTTCGCCGAGGACGACGAGGTGGTTGATGTCGGCCTCCGTGGCAAGACCATGAAGTACAAAGTTGCCCTGAAGGGACTCAAGGAGCGCGACCTGGTGGCGCTCAACGATGAGTTCGCGAAGACGCATGGTGAGGCGGATTCGCTCGATGAGCTCCGCCAGCGCGTGCGCGATCGGATGCATCAGGACAAGACCCAGAGCGCGCGCAACGAGGTGCTGAATCAGGCACTCGCGCAGATGCTCGATGGCACCACCATCGAGATCCCCGAGGCGATGATCGACCGCGCCGTCGAGGAGGATGTCGCGGCGACCAAGCAGCGACTGGCCCAGCGTGGTCTCGCTCTTGACGCCTACCTGCGCCTCACCGGGCAGACCCCGCAGAGCATGCGCATTATGATGCGCCCGGATGCGGAGCGCCGCCTGCGCACCTCGCTGCTGCTCCGCGCGATCGCGGACCGCGAGGCTGTCGCGGTGGAGGAGTCCGACATCGACGAGGCCATCGCGCGGATGATCGGCACCACCAAGGGATCGGAGAACGAAGCCGGTGCGGCGGCATTCTTCAACAGCGACTACGTCCGCAACTCGCTGCGCACGGATCTCTTCGACAAGAAACTGCAGGATCGGGTGATCGAGATCGTGACCGAGGGTCGCGGTGCGGCGCTCAACGCCTGGGAGGCCCCGCTGCCGGCGGGCATCGACGAAGCCGACATGCCGTAGCCGCCGCTCGGCTCGCCTCACGCCCTGCTGGGTACGCTCGGCAGGGCGCGTGTGTTTCTGATGATCCACGCGCGTCCGATAGGCGTCGTAGGACGCCGATCGGGACCGAACGCCCGTCGCGATGACCGATGGGGGATGCCCCAATGCATCCGACACCACCCGAATCTGGACGATAGGCCGAACGGCCACCTACCGCCGGGATGCCCCGTCCGCGTATCATTGGCAGAGTCATCACTGACGTGCCCCGCAGCCGGAGCGCCCCACGCCCCGGACCACGCAAAGGATCCCCAACGCATGGAAATCCCGAAGATCGAGAACCTGGTGCCGATGGTCGTCGAGAGCACCAATCGTGGTGAGCGCGCCTTCGACATCTACTCCCGGTTGCTCAAGGACCGGATCATCTTCCTCGGCACCCCGGTCGAGGACCAGATCGCGAATGTGATCATTGCCCAGATGCTCTTCCTCGCCCACGAGGACCCCGAGCAGGACATCCGCCTCTACATCAACTCCCCGGGCGGCGTCGTGTACTCCGGGCTGGCCATCTACGACACGATGCAGATGATCAAGCCGGACGTGGCGACGTTCTGCATGGGCATGGGTGCCAGCATGGCGGCCGTGCTGCTCGCAGGCGGTGCCAAGGGCAAGCGATTCGCGCTGCCGAACGCCCGCGTGATGATCCACCAGGGGTCGGCCGGATTCCGCGGCGCGGTCCCTGACATCGAGGTCGTCGCGCGCGAAACCCTGAACCTGACGACCAAGCTGACCGAGATCCTCGCCTTCCACACCGGCCAGGAGTACGACAAGGTCAAGCGGGACACCGAGCGCGATTACTACATGACCGCGCAGGACGCGAAGGACTACGGCATCATCGACGAAGTGCTGGAACCGAACCGTCCGGAGGGGACGGGCTCGGGCGGCGGGCGCGAGAACTCCTGATCCTGGGGATCACGGCGTCCCGGATCGGGACATCGCTGCCGACCACGTAGGTCTCGTTGACGCTTGGCGACGGGAGGGCGGGCGGCATGAACACGACGCGAGGTGGTCGGGTGCATTACCGATGCTCATTTTGCAACAAGGGCCAGGAGGAGGTCCGGCGGCTCATTGCCGGTCCGAATCAGGTCTACATCTGCGACGAGTGCGTCCAGCTGTGCCGGGAGATCATCGATGAGGAGGAGCCGCCCGCGCCGCGGACGGAGCAGAACTTCTCCAAGATCCCGACCCCGCGCCGCCTCTATGAGCAATTGAACCAGTACGTGGTCGGCCAGGACCGCGCCAAGAAGATCCTCTCGGTCGCCGTCTACAACCACTACAAGCGTATCAACGCTGGCTTGAATTCCACCGACGATGTCGAGTTGCACAAGAGCAACATCCTGCTCGTCGGCCCGACCGGGTGCGGCAAGACGCTGCTGGCGCAGACGCTCGCCAAGCTCTTGGATGTCCCCTTCTCGATCGCGGACGCCACGGCGCTCACTGAGGCCGGGTACGTCGGCGAGTACGTGGAGAACATCCTCCTGCGGCTGATCCAGGCGGCTGGCGATGTGGCTCGGGCCCAGACCGGGATCATCTACATCGACGAGATCGACAAGATCGGCCGCACGACCAGCAACGTCTCGATCACGCGCGACGTCTCGGGTGAGGGCGTGCAGCAGGCGCTGCTCAAGATCATCGAAGGTACGGTGGCGAACGTTCCGCCGCAGAGCGGCCGCAAGCACCCGCATCAGGAATACATCCAGATCGACACGCGGAACATTCTCTTCATCGTCGGTGGGGCCTTCGAGGGGTTGGAGGAGATCGTAGCGAAGCGCGTCGGCAAGCAGTCGTCGATCGGGTTTGGCGCGACGGTCACCGGTGAGGATGTCGACGAGAACAACATCCTCCAGCACGTCAGCCATGACGACCTGCTCAAGTACGGGTTGATCCCGGAGTTCGTCGGGCGGTTGCCGGTGACGGTGGCGCTGGACCAGCTCACCGAGTCGGACCTGATGCAGATCCTCACTGAGCCGAAGAACGCGGTGATCAAGCAGTACCAGAAGTTCTTCAGCCTCGACGACGTCGAGCTGGTCTTCACCGACGACGCCATCCGCGCCACCGCGATGCAGGCGCTCGAGCGCAAGACCGGCGCGCGCGGACTGCGCACCACCATCGAGGATGTCCTGATGGAGGTGATGTACGAGATCCCCTCGCTTGAGAACGTGCGCAAGTGCGTGGTCGATGCGGCGGTGATCGAGCGACGACGGCGGCCGCTGCTGATGACGGCCAACGACGACCAGATCCCCTACGCCGAGACGGCGTAGCTCAAACCGATCTTCATGCGCGGGCCCGTGGTCGACTGACCACGGGCCCGTTGTCGTTCACGGGGCGTTCCGCGGCAGATCAGGTCGACAGTCGTAGAGCACATCGAGGGCGCCGAGACCGAGGGCGGGCGCCGCGTCGGGACTGCGCCATTCCGCATCAGGGACGCGCTCGCAGGCCTTGCTGATCATCGTCGCGAGTGGGCTCTGGAAAAGATTGACGAGCACCTGGGGATCCGTGGCCGCGGCGCCCGCGTCCTCCCCGCGCAGTCGTCCCAACACCCCGGTTGCGGTGACGAGCATCGACACCCGCTGTTGATCCGGGAGCAGCACGAATCGCACGTCGCCGCGCTCGATCATCTGGCGGAGGCGGGGAGGACTGACGATTGGGTCTTGCCCGACGAAGCCTCCCAACGCGGCAACTGGCATGGCCTCATAGATGATGTACGGGGCGGCGCTCATGGCGTTGAGCGTGGCCAGCGGGAAGCGCTCGGTGCGGTGATTGCGGTTGAGGAACGCGAGCGTGGCGGGATCGGGCGGGGAGATGCGGTCGAGGGCAAAGGAGGGTGCGTTGGCATCGTCCGACGAGCCGCCGAGGCTCGGAACAAGGGAGGTGCCCGGTCCTGCTGCTGGCAGGGTGGAATCGACCGGGTGGGTGACCGACCACGAAGACCAGATCGCGGGACCGATGGCCAAGGCGATCACGGCGGCGGCACAACCCAGAGAGGCCAGCGTGCTGCGATGGCCGGCCCTGGCAACCAGGCGCCCCGCGATGAGCAGCACGGTGCCGATCGCGCCAATGATCAGGATTACGGGTAAGACCGCGGCACTGATGCCGGGCACGCGCGCAACGATCACTCCGGCGATCGCGGTACACGCCCCCACGGTGCCGGGGAGCACCCATCCTGCCACCCCGGGGCGGCGATAGAGGGTCCACAGGGCCACCGCGCCGATGCCGGTGAGCGCGGCGATCGGCGGACCGAGCATCACGAGGTAGTAGCGGTGGAACTGCGCGGCCACGCTGAAGAACGCGATGGCGGTCAGCAACCACCCTCCCCAGAGCACCAGTGCCGCTTGCGCGCGGCCGAGCGGCAGGGCCAACCACGGACCAGCGACGCGCCACGCACACATGCCGCCCACGATCGCAAAGACCAGCAACCAACTAGCCTGCGCGGCGAGGAACGGGTTGAGAAGGCGCAACGGTCCCGGCGAACCTGTTTCGATCGCGCCGAAGGCGCTGAGGATGCGACCGGGCGACGGTGCGCCTGAGGTGTCGTCGCGGTCGCCGAGGAGCCGCTGGAGCCCGTTGTAGCCGATGGCGAGTTCGATCGCGGAATTGCCGGAACTTGAGCCGACATACGGGCGCTCGCTTGCCGGGGTGTGATCGACGATCACGAGCCACGATGCGGAGACCACCACCAAGACCAGGCCGGCAGCGACCAATGCAGCGGTGCGACGTCGCCATGACCGCATCGCGTCGGCGAGCACCCAACTCGCGGCCCAGGCGGGGAGCACGAGATATGCCTGCAGCATCTTGGTGAGAAAGCCGAGGCCGATCATCGCCCCGCTGAGCAGGAGCCACCCGAGGGCCGATCGGTCGATCGCGCGCTGCAGCGCCCAGACTGCGATCAGCAGGACGAGCACCAACAACGGATCGATCGTGTTGGTGCGCCCGGTCGCAACCGTGATCGGAGTGAGCGCGAGGACGAGCGCGCTGAGCACCCCGGCAACCGGACCGAAGCGATCGCGCACCAAGCGCCAGATCAGGGCGACTGACCCGATCGTCGCGAGGGCTTGCGGCAGGAGGAGTGCCCAGCCGTGAAAGCCGAAGAGGCGGGCACTCAAGGATTGCACCCAGAACCCGAAGGGCGGCTTGTCGACCGACACCCAGCCGGCTGGATCGAACGAGGCGAAGAACCAGAGGTCGCGATTGAGCAGCATCGAGCGAACGGTGGCGGCGTAATAGGGATTGCCCCACCCCTGTTCCTCGAGACGGGCGAGTTGGAAGATTGCGCTGATGAGCAGGACGCCAGCGATCGCCAGCCACTCGCGGCGGCCGGTGCGTTGGTGATGCGATGGTCCGATGTCGTCGTGGTGCATGGTCCTCCTCAACGACCGCGCAGTCGTATCATGCACGGGAGTGACCGGCCTCATGCAAGGAGCAGGGTGGTGAAAACGGTTTTGTGCTACGGCGATTCCAACACGTACGGGGCGGACCCCGCCAATCCCGGGCGTTTCCCGATCGATGTGCGGTGGACCGGAGTGCTGGCGAAACTGCTTGGCAAGGAGTACCACGTCGTCGAAGAGGGGCTGAACGGCCGTACCACCCGCTGGGACGACGCCATCGAGCCCGGCCGCAATGGCCTGACCACGCTCCAACCGATCCTCGAGTCGCACAATCCCATCGATCTGGTCACGATCATGCTCGGCACCAACGACCTCAAAGCCCGATTCAATCTCAACCCAAGTGACATCGCGCAAAGCGCCGGCGCGCTTGGCCAGATGGCGAAGGCCTATGCCAAGCGCGCCGACGGGAAGCCGGCTCGCGTGCTGCTGATGGCCCCGCCGCCGACCGTGGAAATCACCGATTACGACCTCATGTTCACCGGTGCGGCGGAGAAGTCGAAACTCTTCGGCGAGTACTACCGCCGCTCGGCGAAGTGGTACGGCCTCGACTTCCTCGATGTGGGGAAGATCATCGTCTCGAGCCCAGCGGACGGGATCCACTTCGATCCGAGCGAGCACCGGAAGCTCGCCGAGGCGATGGCGGAGAAGGTCCGCAAGCTCATCGGTTAGGCGGCATCGATGAAGGCGTATACGCTCGAGCCGGCACAGGTCGGCGATGGCGACATCGGGGTGGCATTTGCCGAGGAAGGATTCATCGCTGGAAAGAAGGTGTTTCGCAAGGGCCACCGACTGACCGCCGAGGACCTCGCGCAGGCGCGCACGCTCGACGCCCCGGTGCACGTGATCCGCATCGAGGCTGATGACCTGCACGAGGACGACGCCGGACGCCGGCTGGCGCAGGCCGTTGCGGGGAACGGCCTCGAGTTGCGCGGCCCGGCGCAGAGTCGCTACAACCTCGTCGCGACCTGCAAGGGCGTGCTCAAGGTCGATGTGGCGGCACTCGACCGCATCAACCGCATTCCCGGGTTGGCGGTCTTCACCCTGCCGGATCATCTGACGGTCGTGCCGGGGCGGGTGTGTGCCGGGGTGAAGATCACGCCGATCTGCGTGCCCGGCGCGGCGATCGGTGACGCCGAGGCCATTGCGGCTGGAACGGCGGTGGTGCGCGTCGCGCCATTCGTGCCGATGCGGGTCGGGGTGGTGGTCACGGAGGGGCTCTCGAGCAGCGTGCGGGAGCGTTTTCAGGGGATGGTGCGGAAGAAGCTGGGCTGGTTCGGTTCCGAGGTGTTGCGATTCGAAGAGCCTGCTGCTGAGCCCCATGCGGTGGCAACAGCGCTGACCGGCCTCGTGCGAGATGGCGCGCAAGTGATCTTGCTTGCGGGCGGCAACACCGTGGATCCGCTCGATCCGGCCCTGCTGGCCTTGCCGGAGGTCGGGGCGGAGATGATCCGCTTCGGGGCTCCCGCCAATCCGGGATCCATGTTCTGGATGGCGCAGCTCGGGGCGGTTCCGTTGATCAATCTTGCTTCATGCAGCATGTACTCCAAGGCGACGGTGGCCGATCTGGTGTTGCCATGGGTGTTGAGCGGCGAACAGGTCGGTGCTGAGCAACTGAACGCGCTCGGGCACGGGGGTTTGCTCGATCGGGGGATGGGGTGGCGGTTCCCGGCCTACGAGGTCGACACCGTGGACGAATCGACCGAGGAATGAGCAGATGAAGCCTCTGCTGCGACGGAACACGTGAGCAAGGTGTCGGAGGCGTCGGCACACGACCTCATCGTCATCGGTGCCGGCATCAACGGCGCCGGGATCGCGCGCGATGCCGCGATGCGCGGAGTGCGGGTGCTCCTGCTCGACAAGGGCGACGTGGCCAGCGGCACCACCGCGTGGTCGACCCGTCTCATCCACGGCGGCCTGCGCTACCTCGAGCACGGCGAGGTCGGGCTGGTGCGTGAGTCGCTGCGCGAACGGGAGCGGTTGCTGGCGCTCGCGCCGCATCTGGTTCGGCCTCTCCCGCTGCTGATCCCGATCATGGCGGGGGACAAACGCGGGCCCTTGGTGATCCGTGCCGGGATGATCGCCTACGACGTGCTCTCCTATGACAAAACGTTGCCACGTCACCGGATGCTTGGTCGGGATGAGACCGTGCGCCGGGTGCCGGGGATCGCCACCGCGGGGTTGCGCGGCGCCGCCCTCTACTACGACGCGCAGGTGGAGTTCGCCGAGCGGCTCGCAGTGGAAAACATGCTCAGCGCGCGTGGGCACGGCTGCGACGTGCGGACCTACCACCGGGTGGATCGGCTGCTCATCGAGAGCGGTTCGGTGGTGGGTGTGGCGGGCACCGATCTGCGGAGTGGGGCGACGTTCACGGAGCGCGCCTCGTGCGTGGTGAATGTGGCAGGACCATGGGTCGATGCCGTCCTGCGTGGTCTCCCCGATGACCAACGACGCTTGATCGGCGGCACGAAGGGCAGCCACATCGTCGTCGACGCCTTCCCGGGCGCGCCACAGGATGCGCTGTATGCCGAGGCGAAGAGCGATGGCCGCCCGTTCTTCATCGTGCCATGGAATCGGCAATACCTCATCGGCACGACCGACGAACGCTATGACGGGGACCTCGACTGGGTGGTCGCGAGCGACACCGAGATCGCCTACCTGATCGCCGAGACCAATCGCGTGATCGAGAGTGCCCACCTGACCGTGGCGGACGTGCGCTCGAGCTACGCCGGCGTGCGGCCATTGCCCCACCAAGCGGAGGGAACCACCGGGGCGATCACACGCCGTCATCTCGTGATTG
>JAPOLF010000075.1 GCA_029977305.1 bacterium
GCGCGATCGCCGGGCTGATCGGGCCGAACGGCGCCGGCAAGACCACCTTCTTCAACATGGTGGCCGGCATCTACGTCCCGACCCGCGGCTCGATCACCTTCGAGGGCCAGCCTGTCTTCGCCGGCGAGAACGGCAAGGAGGCCAGCCTCCGCCCGGATCAGGTCGCCGAGCGCGGCATCTCCCGCACCTTCCAGAACATCCGCCTCTTCTCCAACATGTCGGCGGTCGACAATGTCCTCATCGGCATGCACACCAAGCTCAAGTCCTCCCCGCTCAGCGCGATCCTCCGCACCCCGAGACAGAAGGAGGAGGAGCGGCTCGCCCGTGAGAAGGCGGAGGGCCTGCTCGCCTACGTCGGGCTCAAGGGCACCGATGACGTTCTCGCCAAGAACCTCGCCTACGGCGACCAGCGTCGCCTCGAGGTGGCCCGTGCCCTCGCCAGTGAGCCGCGCCTGCTCCTCCTCGACGAGCCCACCGCCGGCATGAACCCCAACGAAACCGCCGACATGACCAAGTTCATCAATCAACTTCGCCATGACCGCGATCTCTCCATCCTCCTCATCGAGCACGACATGAAGGTGGTCATGGGCATCTCCGACACGGTTGCCGTGCTCGATCACGGCGAGAAGATCGCTGACGGCCTCCCCGCGGAGATCCAGAAGAACCCGAAGGTCATCGAGGCATACCTCGGCGCTGGTGCTGCCGCCCTCGCGGGCGACGGCCAGAGCGCATCGGCCTGACGACGACACCGCAGCGAAGGGTTGCCAGACCATGCCGATGCTTGAACTGAACGACGTCAACTCCTACTACGGCAACATCCAGGCCCTGAAGGGGATCACCCTCTCGGTGGACCAGGGCGAGATCGTCTGCCTCATCGGCTCCAACGGCGCGGGGAAGAGCACCACGCTCAAGACCATCTCCGGGCTCGTCCACCCTCGCACCGGAACCGTCACCCTCGAGGGCAAGGTCATCTCCGGCATGCCCGCCCACGAGGTCGCCGGCCTCGGCGTCGCCCAGTCGCCCGAAGGCCGCCGCATCTTCCCCCGCATGACCGTCCTCGAGAACCTCGAGATGGGCGCCTTCACCCGCCCCGCGCCGGATCCCGCCGACCTCGACCGCGTCTTCGAACTCTTCCCGCGCCTCAAGGAACGCATCAACCAGAAGGCCGGCACCATGTCCGGCGGCGAGCAGCAGATGCTCGCCATGGGCCGCGCCCTCATGGCCCGCCCCAAGGTGCTCCTCCTCGACGAGCCCTCGATGGGTCTCGCCCCGATGCTCGTCGATGTCATCTTCGGCATCATCAGGGACATCAACGCCCAGGGCACCACTGTCCTCCTCGTCGAGCAGAACGCGCTGCAGGCCCTCTCCATCGCCAACCGTGGCTACGTCATCCAGACCGGCAAACTCGTCCTCGCCGACGACGCCAAATCCCTCCTCAAGAACGACATGGTCCGCAAGGCCTACCTCGGCGAGGAGTGATCCTCATTCAACCCCGGAATAGATTGCGGCCGACCGGATTTCCGGTCGGCCGCATTGCATTTCCCGAGAGAGTGTCTAGTAGCTGCAGGCGTCAGTACACGTCCCGATGCCCCACACGCCCAGATTCGGGCAGCAGGTCAAGCCCGGTGCGCACTGGTCAGGATCCGAAAGGCTGCACTGCCCGCCCTCATACACCGAATACCAGTGCCCGCACATGCCCGTGCTTCGGCAGTAGCCCTCGCAGCATGCGACACATCCATCGCCCCACGCGCAGTCTGACGGGCATGGGTAATCCGTCGGATGGCACTGCACGCCGCAGTCACCCGTGGTCAGACAAACATTCGCCCCGTTCGGCGACGCAGCCTGCGGCGGGCAGCAGATCAACCCGCTCATGCACGCGGAGTCGCTTGAGCACGGCGCACCCGGACCCATGTAGATCATTGCCGCGGCCTGCTTACTGGCGCTGCGCCCCCCCAGCCCGGCCAACGCCGCCGCAACCACACCCTTGCCGAAAGCGCGGCGATTCTTCGCCGACCCGAGGCTGCGCGTCAGACGATCGAATGATGATCCGTCCACCCTGTTCCTCCTCTGCGTCGACCCTCAACCACACCGGATGGGTCCGGCGACACCGGGTCCGTCCGCGTAGTGTCCCACGCCGACCGCAAGAATGTCCGGATGCCCTAGTCCGCGACTGACTCGGTCTCCTCGCAGGGCAGGTTCACGTAGCCGCTCTTGAACGGCACCACCTTGTGTTCCTCCGGGAAGAACCGGTGCCGCCAGATGCAGCCGTTGTCGATCCCCAGCAGGTGCAGCGACACGCTGGTCTGATCACCGGTGGTCTTCACCTTGTGGATGTCCACCTCCGGCAGCAGCGCGTACATGTTCCCCGGCTTCAGGTGTTGGCTCTTCATCAACGTCAGCTCAGCCTCGCCCTCGGTGCTGCCGTCGTCCTTCCGCGTGTAGGTGTGCTCCGATTGCTCACCCCGATACAGCCCGATCAGCCCCCACGCCAGATGATCGTGCACCGGCGTCTCCGCCCCCGGCGGCACCACCAGCGACGAGAACGCCAGCGACCCGTCCAGCGACCGGTACAGCAACCACATCCCGATCCCGGATCCCATCCCGCTGCCCTCGGCCGGATTCATGAACTTCTCCGGCAACCAGCCGTCCTTCTTCATGATCTCCTCGAAGTGCGGACGAATCGCCGCGATCACTTCCTCGGGATCATCCGACGATTTCCGAGCCTCGTTCACCGCGTCGATGAACTCCCGGAACACCGGGTTGTCCACCAACCACTGCTCGCCGATCGCCGGTTCGTTGAGATGATTCCCGCACATCACCGTATCCTCCGTGTGACCTGTCGTCGTTCATACCTTACCGCGAGGGTCCCCGCCCGCGCACACGATCCCCGGAGGTTCGCATGCAGCCCGATCTCGCCCATCGCATCGTCATCGTCACCGGTGCCGGGAGCGGCGTCGGCCGCGCCACGGCGGTCGCACTTGCTGCCCGCGGCGCGATCCCGGTGCTCGTCGGCCGCCGCCTCGACCCATTGGAGCAAACCGCCGCAGCGATCCGCGCGTTCGGTGGCGAAGCACGCGTCATGCCCGCCGATCTTCGCGACGAGGCGGCCGTCGCGCACCTGATCGGCGCCACCATCTCCACTGACCGCACAATCGACGCCATCGTCCACGCCGCCGCCGTCGGCCTCTACGGCCCGGTCGAATCGTACGACTTGGCCCGGTGGCGCGAGACCTTCGACACCAACCTCACCGCACTCTTCCTGCTCAGCCGCGCCGCCATCCCCGTGATGCGCGAGCGCGGCGGCGGGTCCGTCATCGCCATAGGCTCCGGAGCCGGCAAGCAGGGGTACGCCAACCTCGCCGCCTACGCCGCCAGCAAGCACGCCATCATCGGCTTCATGCAGTCCCTCGCCGAGGAGGTCCGCGCTGACAACATCCGCACCTCGGTCGTCAACCCCGGGTCGATCCTCACCGACTTCGGTGGACGCTCCGCGGCCGAGAAAGCCGCCGCTGCGGCTGCCGATCCGGGCAAGCGCTATCTGCGCCCGGAGGACGTCGCGGATGCCGTCGTCTGGTTGCTCACCCAGCCGTCACACGCCTGGACCCAGGAGATGAACCTCTGGCCGTGGTGATCGCCACCGGGGCTCAACCCCCGCGCGTCCACCCCTTGTCCTGCACCACCGGCAGCTGCAGCGCCCGTTCGCGGTCGAGATCCAGCGTCCCGACATGCAGCGATATGGGGGCCTGCACCCACTTGTAGATGTTCCCCAGGAACATGCGCGTGAACTTGTCCACGTACCCGCGCACCTGCTCCGCCGGCAGCTCCGGGAACATTGTCCCGACCACCTGTGCCACCTCATCCGGGAGCAGCTTCTCCGCCCCGAAGAGGTGGAAGCACGCGTCGAGGATCGGGAACGGCATCAGCTCGTCCTCGCCCACCTGGTTCGGCGCCAGCTCCGGTCCGGCCGGCTTCGCCAGCACCATCGCAATGCCTTGGTACCCGGTTGTCGTGAGCAGGTGATCCAGCAGCGCCATCACCACCGTCTTCGGCACATTCGCGAGCACCCCGAGCGCACCTTCGAGGTCGCCGCCGATGGTGGTGTACCCCACCGCCTTCTCGCTCATGTTCCCCGTCTGCAGGAACAACCCGCCCGAGGTGTTCGACCAGTTCCACATCCGCTGCCCGCGGATCCGCGCCTGGATGTTCTGTTTCGTGATCTCATTCGCCGGCGCCCCGCCCAGCATCTCCTCGGTCGCGGCCAGTTCGCGCGCATACGCCTCGGCGATCGGCACCTCTTCGAGCGGAACGCCGAGATCGGCACAGATCTGCTTCGCCGCCGAGAGCGTTCCTTCGCTGGTGTGCTGCGACGGCATCGTGAACGCCTTCAGGATCGCCCCCGGGTCATCCGGCCGCACGCGAGACGCGTACCGATGCGCCACCAGCAGCGTCAGCAACGAATCCCGCCCGCCCGAGAGTGCCACCCCGATGCAGGTGAAGAACGGATTCTTCTCGAAGTAATCGCCGACCCCCATCGCCAGTGCATCGAGCAAGTCCTCGAAGAACGCCTGGCGCGGATCCGGTTGCGGCGCGATCGGCGGCAGAAAGAACGACTTCGATTCCGGCACCGGGTAGGTGAGCGTCGCCCGGGTAGCTGCCGTGTCCAGCACCTCGCGCGGGATCGCCACCGTTGGCACCGGGTCGTTCGCCTCGGCCCACGCCTGCTGATCCGCCCGCCACGTGGTGTTCTCCGTGCGCAGTCGGAGCGTCCGATCGAGATCGACAGTCACCGCCGCGAACCCCGCCCGCCACCGCGGCGCGTCGAGCATCGCCTTGCCGTTCTGAGAGACATACCCGCCGCCATCGAAGACCAGGCCGTCGTTCGCCCCCACCGCATTCGCGTAGGCGATCGTCACCGCATGGTCAGACGCGCGCGTGTTGATCAATTCGCGCCGCGTCTGCACCACCCCGAGGCGGAACGGCGACGCCGACACGTTGCACACCAGTTCCGCCCCCGAGTATGCCCGCCGCCCGATCGGCCCGTCCGGCGACCACAGGTCCTCGCACACCTCGAGCGCCACCGTCCCGAAATCGCATTCCACCAGCAGATCCCCGAATGGCACCCCCTGCAGCAGGTCCACCCCGCCAGGCACAACTCCCCGCGTGAAGGTCCGTCCCTCGTAGAACACGTTGTAGGTCGGGAGCTTCTCCTTCGGCACCAGCGCCCGCACCTCGCCGCCGGCAACCGCCGCCACCGCGTTGTACCGCAAGCCATGGAAAGTCACTGCCACGCCGATCGCGAAGAGCGACGGCAACTCCGCCGTCTCCCGCGCGAACCGCTGCAAGTGCGTCCACTGCCCTTCCACGAACCCCTGCCACTGCACCAGGTCCTCGACCGGGTACCCGCCGATCAGCTGCTCCTGGAACACCCCGACGGTCACCCCGTCCGCCGCCATCGCCCGCGCGATCGCGATCGCCGCGTCGGTGTTGGCCGCGAACGCCCCGACCGTCGTGTTCACCTGGGCGAGCCCGATCCGGACCAATCGCATGCGCGGATCTCCCGTTGTCCAGCCGCGGGCCGAGCCTGACCGGCCGGCCGCAACCACGGCGTTGAATCGTATAGACCACGAAGTGTTGCGCGGGGTCTTTACGAGTTGCCCCCTGTCCGGTACTGTACCGCTCAGACGCGTCGATGCGGACTGGATTCGCACGGCGCGCCAATGTGTGTCCGGGGTTTGGGACTTCTGGTGCCAGCATTTGGTACGCTTCCATCCCGGGGACATTAAGAAACGGCAGGACGGCAATGGCGCCGAAGCAGCTGACGCCTGGCGATCGCTCCCGAGCTGGGGCCGTGGGTCAGGCAGTGGGCATCGGGTTTGCGGTTGCGGCAGGTATGATCCTGCCAATTCTGCTCGGGGTGTTCCTGGATTCCCGCACCGGGCGCGGGCCGGTGTTCGTCCTGATCGGTCTGGTGATCGGTCTTGCGATCGCCGGATATGAACTGATGCGACTGACGAAGATGTCGCAGGCGATTCCCAAGGCTCCGGACACGGTCAGCCCTGAGGAACGCGCCAAGCGGCAGGCAGAATGGGATGCTGACCACCCCGAATCGGGGGCGGACCGGGAAGACGAGGAGTAACGGACGGCATGGAGATCCACATCTCAGTCAAACCGGAGGTCCTCTTCCAGCTCGGACCGATCGGTGTCACCAACTCCATGCTCACCATGTTCATCATGATGGCGCTGCTCATCATTGTGTTCGGCAACATCGCCCGGAAGGCGAAGCCGGTCCCCAGTCGCGGCCAAGGCGTCTTCGAACTCATCGCCGAGTTCCTCCTCGACCTCGTCGAGAACACGGGCGGCAAGAAGATCGGGCGCCAGGTGTTCCCGCTCGTGGGCGGCATTTTCATCTTCATCGCCTTCTCGAACTACACCGGCATCCTTCCTGGCATCGGCACGATCTACCTCAAGAGCTCTCCGGAGGCGGTGCATTCCACCGAGGGTGAGGGCGCTCCTGCCGAGGGCGACGGCCACAACAGCGAGGCCACCCCGGCCGAGGGCGCAGCATTCCAGGTTGCCAGCATCGATACCACCGTGTCTCCCGCCACCGGCGCATTCGCCGAGGAGGAGCACGCCGAGGAGCACCTGCCGCTCTTCCGCCCGCCGAACGCCGATATCAACATGACGCTCGCCATGGCCGTCCTCACCTTCACGATGGTGCAGGTTGCCGGCATTCGGGCTCACGGTGTGGGTGGCCGCATCAAGCACCTGGCTGACCCGCCCTTCCTCTTCCCGATCGAGGTGATTGGCGAGTTCTCCCGCATCATCTCGCTCTCCGCCCGTCTCTTCGGGAACGTCTTCGCCGGTGAAGTGCTGCTGGGCGTTATCTACGCCATGGTCGGCGCGATGAAATTCGCCATCCTGCCGCTCTTCCTGCCGGTCGTCTTCATCGGCTTGGAGCTTCTCTTCGGCACCATCCAGGCTCTCGTGTTCGCACTCCTCACCTTGATCTACATCACCCTCGCGTCGGCAAGCCACCATGGCGACCACGACGAGGAGCATGACGATGCCCACCATCCCGCGACCACCGGACACGCAACGTCCGGCGCCGCGGATTAGGGGAACCGCTCTCGCCGCACGGGCGGCAGGGCACGCCTCGACGGGCGTCCGTCGGGGAAAACAACGGAACGTTGGCTGGGAGGACCAGCCGGGGTGATCGGCGGTCGGCTTGCGACTCGTCGAGCGGAAGGGAGAGAGGTTCATGGATCCGGTTGCTGCAAAGGCCATTGGTGCGGCGATTGCCATCGGTGTCGGCGGCCTCGGGCCTGGTCTGGGCATCGGCATGGCTGTCCGCGGCGCGATGGACGCCATCGGGCGCAATCCCGAGGCGGCCGGCGACGTCCGAACCACGATGATCATCGGTGCGGCGCTCGCCGAGGCGGTCGCCATCTACGCATTCGTTATCGCGATCATCATCGCCTTCGTCGTCTAGCACGACCGCGCGTCCGGGGGCTCCATGAGCGCCCCCGGACGCCTACGCCTGCCGCCCCCTCGGGGCAGGGCAGCGCGTGCGGCACCGGCGGTCCAGCCGTCGGCTTCGTGATGCGCGGGAGTTACGGGCATGGGAGCACTCGGCCTCGATCTGTGGGGCTTTATCGTTCAACTCATCGCCTTCATCATCTTCGTCTGGCTCTTTTGGAAGTTCGCCCTCGGGCCGATCACCAAAGTGCTCGACGAGCGACAGAAGAACGTGCGCGAAAGCCTCGAGGCGGCTGAGCGGATGAAGGCCGAGATGGCCGCCACCGCCGCCCGCAATGAGGAAATCCTCGCTGAGGCCCGCCAGCAGGCAGGCCAGATCGTGGCGCAAGCCCGCGAGGCCTCCGATGCGACCCTCGCCCGCGCCCGGGAGGAGGCGGCCAAGCAGTCCGACCTCTACCTCGAGCGCGCCCAGGCGACCCTTCGCCAGGAGACCGAGCAGGCCCGCCAGCAGCTGCGCCAAGAGGTCGCCGACCTCTCGGTCATGGCTGCCGAGAAGATCGTTCGCAAGAATCTCGACAAGGCCGCCCAAGCGGCCCTCATCGAGGAAGCGCTGGCGCAGGCCGGCAACTAGGCACAGCGGGGCGCGGCCCCGGGCCCGTCGGTGAACCGACGGGCCGCACCAACATGAATCGACGTGTGACGGACGGGAGGCGACGGTGGCCAGCAGCGCGGCCAAGCGATACGCGAAAGCAGCCTTCACGTTGGGCAAGGAGCGGGGAACCCTCGATGCCTGGCAGGCTGATCTTCACGCCCTCGGTACCCTCGCGAGCAATCGCGATGTCGCCGCCTTCCTCCGCAACCCCAGCGTCCCCCGCGAGAAGAAGGTCGCGGTCATGGACTCGGCGCTCCCGGCTGGGCAGCCCGAGGCCAAGAACCTCGTCAACCTCCTCGCCGAGCGCGACCGCCTCGTTGAGGCTCCGGAGATCGCCGATGCGTTCGACGCCATGCTCCGCGATGAGCGCGGCATCGTCCTCGCCGAGGTGACCACCGCCGAGCCGCTCTCCCCCGAGGCGCAGGACATGATCGCCGCCCGTCTCGCCAAGATGGTCGGCAAGGACGTCCAGGTCCGGATGACGGTGGACCCCGACATCATCGGGGGCATCATCGCCCGGGTCGGCGACGAGATGATCGACGGCAGCGTCATCAGCCAACTGCGGGCCATGCGGTCCCGGTTGGCCAGCGCGTCCTAGGCATCGCCTGGTCGCGTGCGTCGCATCCGCGTGGGTGCGGCGTGAGGTAACTGGAATACGGCCCCGCACGGTCCGGGGCAGCATGACACGGTCAGCGGCCCGGTGGGTCGCCGTGGCGGAAGAGGAGCGGTAAGGATGTCCGTCCGCGCTACCGAGATTAGCGACATCATCAAGGAACAGATCGCCGGCTTCCAGGACACGGCGTCGATCTCCAACGTCGGCCGCGTGATCAGCGTCGGCGACGGCATCGCCAACGTGTATGGCCTGAGCCAGGTCCGCGCCTCGGAACTCGTCGAGTTCCCGAAGTCCGGCACCATGGGCCTCGCCTTCAACCTCGAGGAAGACGCCGTCGGCATCATCGTCCTCGGTGAGTACAAGAACATCGAAGAGGGCGACGAGGTCCGCGCCACCGGTGAGATCGCCTCGGTCCCCGTTGGCGATGCCCTCATCGGCCGCGTCGTCAACGCCCTCGGGCAGCCCATCGACGGCAAGGGCCCGATCGTCACCGACAAGCGCCGCCCGATCGAGCGCATCGCCCCAGGCGTCATCAAGCGCCAGAACGTGGACACCGCGCTCCAGACCGGCGTCAAGGCCGTCGACGCGATGATCCCCATCGGCCGCGGCCAGCGCGAGCTCATCATCGGCGACCGCCAGACCGGCAAGACCGCCATCGCCCTCGACACCATCATCAACCAGCGCGGCGGCGATGTCGTCTGTATCTACGTCGCCATCGGGCAGAAGCAGGCACAGGTCGCTAAAGC
>JAPOLF010000076.1 GCA_029977305.1 bacterium
CCCCCGCCGTAGCGTCCGCCGATCTCGGTGGCCCAGGTGTCGGCCATCACCGCCGCGATGCCTCCCGCGTAGGCGATCAGGAAATGCGCCGCGGAGGTGCTCAATGAGGTGGTCGTCGGGGAACTGAACATCGGCACCAGCAACAGACCGCAGAGCAGGGCCATCAATGCCGGAAATCCGCCGTTCGCGAGCACTTGAATGGCCCGGCGTCGCGCTCCGGGGACGCCAGCCCCTTCGTCGTTCGGCACCGGCGAGGGAAGAGACGAGAGGATGCTGCTGGTGACGAAGAAGACCATCAGCATGATCCCCGCCCACCACCCGGCGCCGAGCACCACCGCCGCCCCGACCACCACCGCCGCGAGCGCACCGCTCCGCGAGAGCGATTGCCGCTTCCACGCGACCACGCCAACGACCACGGCCAATGCCGCCGCGATCGCTGTCCTGGTCACCGGGTCGTTCATCATGTGCTCCGCCACCCGCGGTGATCGAACGTCGTGGCTCGTCTCTCCGCTGATGAAGTGTTGGCGGATGACAGTCCCCCGCGCAAGGGGGTACCATGCATGGACACGCCCCTCTAGCTCAATCGGCAGAGCAGTGGACTTTTAATCCATTGGTTCAGGGTTCGAGTCCCTGGGGGGGCACCACCTGTTGCCGCTGCGATCAGGCTCCGACGCAGCCGCACCCGCGGAACACACCTGCCCGATCCACCGTACGATACGCAGGGTCGCCACCGACGTGGTGGCGCAGCGCACCAAGCGGAGTTTCACCGTGGATCAAGCCGCCTTCGACAAGATCAGCAAGTTGTTCGGCGCCAAAGCCGCCCGCCGCGCCGCAATCGCCGGCACCGCCGGCGCAATCGCCACTGCCGCCCTCCTGGACGCCGAGGCCAAATCTCCCAAGGGCAACCCCACCCCCCAGCGCGGCAAGCGCAACCACCGGCCGTCGAAGCAAGAGCGGAAGACCATGTTCCTCTTCTTGCAGACCTCCCGCGGCGGATCCCTTGCCGACAACGGCAACGGCGACTACACCCTTCAGCTCGACGGCCACCACGGCGGCACCATCTACTTCTCGGACCGGCCGCAGCGCGTCTTCGGCGTCTCCCCGACGGATGACTTTCTTGCCGGCCTCGGCTTCCCGGCCGAGAACCCGCCCAACGCCGCCCTGCTGGTCAACGCCGGCGACGTCGAGGATGTGGCCATCGTCGAACTCTTCGACCCCAGCTACGACGAGAACACCGGCCAACTCACGTACCGTGTCCGCATCCTCGAGGCCTACGACGAGACCGGCCTGGAGCACATCGCCGATCAGATCGACAGCTCACAACTCCCCACCAGTTTCGATCAAGCCTCGCTCTTCATCGATGACTGCGACGACTACCACTGGTGCTGCCGACAGATGACCAATGGCGCCCCGCAATGTGAGATCACCAACTTCGACGGCCTGCCCTCGGGTCGCTGCTGGAATTGGGGCGGCGCCCACTGCGGCGAGTGCTGGGACGGCCAGTACCAGCAGCTCAGCGATTGGTGCGCCTGGCACTACTTCACCGGCGGATACCCCTCCCAGTCGTCCGACGGAACCCAGTACCGGTAGGCCTGACTTCCGGTGCGGCGGTTTCAGATGATTCGGTCGTCACCTTGGTACCGCTAAACTTGGTTTAAGAGGCACGAGTGCCGCGATGCGGGTCTTCGCGCTATCCTCCATCTGGGAGATCACACGAGGGCTAGGGGAGGCATGTGACGCCGCATCAAGGATCTGCTATCACCCGCCGCACCCTCATCGCCGGAGGCACCCTCACCGCCCTCCAGCATGCAATCGCGTCCCAACCCTCAAGCGCTGCCCCCGCACCACCTGCCGCCGTTCCCCGCCAACTCGACTTCACCCCCTACAGCGCCGCCCTCGCCGACCTCGGCCAACCCCGCCTCCGCGAACTCTCCCTCATCCTCCCCGAGGCCACCGTCGCCTCCCTCAACGGCCTCATGGAGCACAGCCTCCTCACCGCCACCGAGCTCTGCCTCTGGTACGTCGACCGCATCCAGCGATACGACGCCAACGCCCTCCGCTCCGTCCTCGAGCTCAACCCCGACCTCCTCCCCATCGCCGCCGCCCTCGACCGCGAGCGCCAGGAAGGCCGCATCCGCGGACGCCTCCACGGCATCCCCGTCCTCCTCAAAGACACCATCGGCACCGGAGATCGCCTCCACACCACCGCCGGCGCCGCCGCCCTCGCCGATGCCCGCAGCGATCGCGACGCCGCCCTCGTCCGCGCCCTCCGCGACAACGGCGCCATCATCCTCGGCAAGGCCAACATGTCCGAGTGGAGCTACTGGATGGCCGCCAGCGCCCCCAGCGGCTACAGCGCCCTCGGCGGCCAGACCACCAGCCCCTACGGCATCGACCCGTGGGGCTCCAGCACCGGATCCGCCATCGCCGCCACCGCCAACTTCGCCGCCCTCACCGTCGGCTGCGAGACCGCCGGCTCGATCATCGCCCCCTCCTGCCGCAGCGGCATCGTCGGCATGTACCCGACCCCCGGCCTCGTCAGCCGCGATCGCGTCATCCCCCTCTGCGAGTACCTCGACTCCCTCGGCCCGATGTGCCGCACCGTCCGCGATGCCGCCGAGTTGCTCACCGTCCTCGCCACCCCGAACGACGAGCACGACCTCGCCGGCAAGGACGCCTGGCCCCTGCGCGGCCTCGACTTCACCGCCCGCCTTGATCGCGACGCGCTGCGTGGAAAGAAGCTGGGATTCATCCCGACCCCGGAGACCAGCGGCGCCGGCCTCGCTCAGGTCGCCAACACCTACGCCCTCGGTCCCGCCATCGAAGCCCTGCAGGATGCCGGCGCCACCGTCGTCACCGTCCAGGTTCCCGGCAACACCGCCCCCGGCTTCATCGACCCCGCCGTGAACTGGTCCTTCCGCCGCTCCCTCAACGCCTACCTCACCGAGACCGCCGCCCCGATGCACTCCCTGCGCGAGGTGATCGCCTTCAACGCCAAAGACCCCGGACGCTTCGCCCGCTACGGCCAGGAGCGCCTCTACTGGACCGATGCCAGCCGCCTCTCCGCCGAGAACGCCGCGTCCACTCACAACAACTGCAGCGCGATGCACGCCGCTGGCTCGACACCCCCATGCGCGACCTCGGCCTCGATGCCCTCGTCAGCATCGACAACGTCCACTCGCTGCTCTACCCGTTGGCGGGATACCCGGCGATCACCGTGCCTGCCGGCGTCGTCCCCGGAGGTGCGCCGCACGGCATCACCTTCATCGGTGCCTATCACATGGATGCGGAAGTGCTGGCGATGGCCTACGCCTTCGAACAGGCAAGCAGGCTGCGCGTCATGCCGACATTGAAGCCGGCACCATCAAGCGCTAGCTGAGTGGGCTGATCGGCTCCCCGCCGTTCGTGTCCGTCCCCGGGGTGGGGGTGGGCTGATTCGGGTTGGGCACGTTGCCGCCGTCGCTGGGAGGCGTGTCGCCCGGCTCCGGCACCGGGGTCACCCCGCCGTCGTCACCGATGATCGGCGGTTGGACCGATTCCACCACCGGGTCCGCCGCGCGATCGAACGCGATCCCCGAGGTCAGCGCGTTGACCGAGCCGTCCCCGCCCGTGGTGAAGGTGATGTTGTGTGTGCCGACCGTGGTCTGGCCGGTCGCAGGGTCGGTGCTGACCGAGATGTTGGGCTGGTCATCCTGCGCCCCGTCGTGGTTTGCTCCCGCCTTGTCCCGCAGCCGCTCCAGTCGCCTGCCACCGTAGGCGTCGTTCTGGCCCTTCTGCGCGAGATCCTCGTCGGATGATTGCTCGTCACTCGCCCACCGCCGACGGTGCCCGTGACGCCGACGCGCTTCCGCGACTTCGGCAGCCACATGCGCCAGCATCATCGACGTGCCCGCAATCGAGAGCAGCCCGGTTTTGGTGCGTGGAAGGAGATTGTCGGGCATGAAACGGCGACCCTTTCGTCACGAGCAATGCACTGTGCGGGGGGTGCGGTGAGCGGAGTGTACAGGACCGCCCCGAGGATTGTCCCGTCGCGCACCGGAAGCAGCTCGACGTTATCCGCGAAGCAGGCGCGAATGCCGCGCTAATTCACCAAGATGAACGAGAAGTTCAAGATCCCCGCGAAGGTCACCCACGCGAGGTAGGGGATGAGCAACTTCATCGCTGTCCGGTCGAAACGCCCTGCCACCCGCATCAACACCAGGATCGACACCCACAGCAGGATCAACTCGACCAGCGCCCAGGTGAAGTTCCGCCATTGGAAGAACAGCAGGCTCCACAGCGTGTTCAGCACCAACTGCACGGCGAAGGCCACGATCAGCACCGTCCGCTCGCGCCCGGCAGGGGTCGCCCGCCAGGCTCGCCAAAGCGAGATCCCGATCAGCACGTAAAGCACGGTCCACACCGGCCCGAACAGCCAATTCGGCGGCATGATCGGTGGCCGGTTGATCGTGGTGAACCACGTCGCCACCTCATCCGAGGTCGCCACCCCGACGATCACGCCCGGCGCCAGTGCGATCAGGATGCACAGCGCCAGCCCCGCCCAATCGCGGGCCTTCGACCCACCCGAAGACGCCATTCCCGTCGTCGCAGGTTGTCCCACGCTGCTCATCCTCAACCCTCCACGTGTCACTGCAACCACCCGGAAATCGCCCGAGTAGAACTCATTGGTCAAAGTGTACGTATACTTGAGGCAGAACGTCGTTCTTGCACCGGACGCGCACGGGAACCCGCGAACCCGCAACGAAACCGACAGTGCCCGTGAGACGTTCATCAGGTGCACGGAATGAGCAGGCAGACCGCGCCAAAACGCGGCGATAGAGCGCGAAAGTGGGTGAGGGACATGGCGAACAACGCACAGCGGATGCTCGGTGGAGTCGCGATCGCGGCCATGATGACGGCGGCCAGCCTCCTCAGCGTCGCCGCCGAGGACACCGTGGTCATCATTGAGGACAACGGCGATTCCGTCTCCAACAGCGCGGCGGGTGCCAACAACGTCGTCATGGAGCGTAACCCCGGCCAGCGGCAAGCCGCGGTCGATGACCGCCAAGCCGAGCGCGACGCCAAGCGCGCCGAGCGTGCGAATCGCGGCGGCGATGGTGGCAACGGCGGTGGCGGTGGCAGCGCCGAAGGCGATTGGTCCGGCGTCCCCGAAGGCAACACCATCCAAGGCACCGATGCCGTTCCCACGGGCATGCCCGAGACCGGCGCTGGCGTGGTCGACCTCTGGGCCCTTGCCGCGGCAGCTGCGGTTGCAGCAGCGGGTACCGGCAGCGCCTTGGCCCGCCGTCGATCGGCGAACTAGTTCCCCAACCCGACAGCACCAAACGTCGCGGGGTCCGAGCATGGCTTGGACCCCGCGTCTGATTTCAGGCATCGCCAGCCACAGAGCGTGGCTTGACAGTCAGGGCCAGTCCTCCATAGAATCGGGACAGGTGCAAGTTTTGCACAGATTTCATAGATTTGCACAGGATTCTCTCGATGTCGCCTCGCATCGCGTCCCGCCGACCGCGTGCCTGCGCCAAAACGCGCATGGCCGTCGGTGGCTACGGCGGGCGTAGAACCCCTGAGGCGGCGCGATGACGGCAGGACGGACGCTCCGCATCGCCACCCGTGGCAGCCAGTTGGCCATCGCTCAAGCCGAGCGCGTGCGGGATCTCCTCCTCCAAGCCGAACCATCGCTGCGCATCGAGATCACCCCCGTCTCCACCGAAGGTGACCGCGACAAGACCTCGCCATTGACCGTCATCGGCGGCCGCGGCGTCTTCACGAGTGGCATCCAGGACGCGCTGCTCACCGGCGCTGCCGACATCGCCGTCCACTCTGCCAAAGACTTGCCATCAAGCCCGACCCCGGGGCTCGTTATCGCCGCGTTCCCGGAGCGGGAAGACCCGCGCGATGTGATCGTCTCCCGTCACGATGTCGGCCTCGCCGATCTCCCCCCGAATCCGGTGATCGGAACCTCTTCCCGTCGCCGGGCAGCGCAAGTCCTTGCCATCCGCCCCGATGCCGTCCTCGTCGACCTCCGCGGCAACATCGACACCCGCCTCCGCAAAGCAGAAAGCCCTGAGTTCGACGCGGTGGTCATCGCCGCCGCCGGCCTCACCCGCATGGGGTGGGATGACTGCATCACCGAACACCTCGATCCCGCGACCATGGTGCCCTCCCCGGGTCAAGGCGCCCTCGCCGTCGAGGCCCGCCACGATGACAGCGAGGTCCTAGCCCTGCTCGCCCGGATCGACGATCCGTCGGTCCGTGCCGCGGTCACCGCTGAGCGTGCCTTCCTCGTCGCCATCGGTGCCGGCTGTACCCAACCGATTGGCGCCCACGCGGCACACGGTACGCTTCGCGCCTTCGCCGCAAGCGAAGACCTCACCGTGGCATCCATCGCCACGCATGCGCTAGCACCGGAGGTGGCGAACGAGATTGCCGCAGGACTCGCCGAACGCCTGCTCGCCACCACCACCCACCGAGACTCACCCGACCTGCTGGGCGAGCGCGTGCTCATCACCCGCCCGGTCGATCAGGCTGGGCCATTGGTGCGTGCCGTGATTGCCGCGGGGGCCGAGGCCGTGGTGGCACCGGCGATCTCCATCCTCCCCGTTGATCCCCCCACCCCGGAGATGGAGGCGGCCCTCGCCGCGGTCGCCAGCGGTGGCGTTGATTGGCTGCTCTTCACTAGTGCCAATGCGGTCGAGGCCGTCATTCCACGTCTTGATCCCGCGATGCGCGCAACCCTGCGCATCGGCGCCATCGGCACCGCGACTGCCGCGGCGCTGCGTCAACGCGGCGTCGTCCCGACCATGCAAGCCCGCATGTCCTCCGCCGCCGGCCTCGCTGAAGAGATCGCTGGCCTAGGGATAGTTGGCGCCACTGTTGTCGTGCCACAGGGCAATCTCGCACGTCCGGAGTTGGTGGATCGCCTGCGCGAACACGGTGCAAACGTCATGCCGGTCGTCGTCTACCGCACCGAGGTCGCCACCAAGCCGGACCGCCGCCTGCAGGAGCAACTCGCCCAACAGCCAGTGAGCGCCGTCACGCTCACCTCACCCTCGGCGGTTGCGGGCCTACATGCCTTGCTCGGCGGATCGTGGGAACGCCTGCATGGCGCTCGCACGGTGTGCGTCGGTGAGACGACCGCCGCAGCCGCCGAAGATGCAGGTCTCGCCGTCGCAGCGATCGCCCCCGAGGCAGGGGTCGATGGCCTGATGTCCGCTATTCGATCCGTACGCCACGCCGCAATCGCAGGAGCCCGGGAGGGACGGGGATGAGCCACACCTTCAGCGACGACCAACAACCTCTACCCAAATTCCATCGCATGCGGCGGCGGCGCAGCAGCGGCCCCATCAGGGATTTCGTCCGAGAGCACGAGGTGCATGCGTCGGATTTCATCTACCCGCTCTTCATCTCCCATGGCGTCGGTGTCCGCTCCGCGATCTCCTCGATGCCTGGGCAGTTCCAACTCTCCGTCGATCAACTCGCCGAGGAGATCGCCGATCTCCAATCCCTCGGCATCCCTGCGGTGCTGCTCTTCGGCATCCCCGCCGAGAAAGATCACCTCGCCACCGGGGCCTACGATCCGGATGGGGTCGTCCAACGCGCTGTCCGTGAGATCAAGCGGGTCGCCCCATCGATGCTCGTCATCACCGACGTCTGCGGCTGCGAGTACACCGATCACGGCCACTGCGGCATCCTCGATGGCTGCGAGGTCGACAACGACCAGACCCTCACCCTTCTCGCCCGAACCGCCCTGAGCCATGCCGACGCGGGGGCCGACATCGTCGCGCCCTCCGACATGATGGATGGCCGCGTCGCGATCATCCGCCATGCGCTCGACCGCGCGGGCCACATCAACACCCCGATAATGTCGTATGCCGCGAAGTACGCATCTGCCTTCTATGGCCCCTTCCGCGAGGCCGCCGCGAGCATGCCCGCATTCGGCGATCGCCGGTCGCACCAGATGGATCCCGGCAATGCCCGCGAAGCGATGATCGAAATCGCGCTCGATCTCGAAGAAGGCGCGGACATCGTCATCATCAAGCCCGGTCTGCCTTACCTCGACATCCTGCGCGCCGCCCGCGACCGGTTCGACATCCCACTCGTCGCCTACAACGTCAGCGGCGAGTTCGCGATGGTGAAAGCCGCCGCCCAACTCGGTTGGATCGACGAGCGTCGCGTCGCCCTGGAGGCGCTGTTGGCGATGAAGCGCGCTGGAGCCTCCCGGATCATCACCTACCATGCGAAGGATGCCGCCCGCTGGCTCGCCGAGAACAACGCCACCGGGAGCCACGCCAGCCCCCGACCCGACGAACTCACCGCCGTCTGATCAACCACGAGGAGAGACTGATGACCACCGAATCCCCGAGCGGCATGGCCCCGCAACCCGGCAAGCGCCAGTACGTGAAGTTCAACTTCTTCAAGATCGATCCAGCATGGCGCCGCCTCGATCGCGAGGTGCGCGACCGCCACGTGGCGGAACTGACCGCGCTCATCGAGGAGTGGGGACGACGCAACCTCGTCCGCTGTTACTCCACCCTTGGCCTCCGGGGCGATGTCGACTGCATGATCTGGCACGTCAGTTACGACCTCGACGACATCCAGAACATGCTCTCCGAGATCTATGGCACCGGCCTCGGTGCCTACTTCACGTCGCCCCAGTCCTACCTCTCGATGACCAAGAACTCCGCCTATGTTGAGAAATACGCTGGCCCCGGGGAAGACCGCTTCACGCGCCTCTCCCTCGCACCTGGCAATGCCAAATACCTGTTCGTCTACCCGATGACCAAGCAGCGCGAGTGGTACGGCCTGCCGCAGGACGAGCGCCAGCAAGCGATGAATCAACACATTGCCATCGGTGCGACCTACACCACCGTCAAGATCAACACGACGTACTCGTTCGGCCTCGATGATCCCGAATTCGTCGTCGCGTTCGAGAGCGATGAACCCGGCGATTTCCTCGACCTCGTGCAGGAGTTGCGCGGATCCGTCTCCAGTGCCTACACGCTGAGTGATGTTCCGGTCTTCACCTGCCGCAGCACCTCAGCCGAAGGCATGCTTCGCGCCCTGGCCACCGATCGCGCCGCCGTGGCCCGCTAGGCTTTCCATGACGACCATGCCACCCATGTCCGGGCGCAGCCGATTCCTCGCCGCCGCACACCGTCAACGCGTGGACACCACCCCGGTGTGGTTCATGCGCCAGGCGGGACGGTGCCTGCCGGAGTACCGCACCCTGCGTGAGCATCACCCCTTCATGGAGGTCGCCACCACCCCGGAACTCGCCGCCCGCGCCACGCTGATGCCGGTCGATCGCTGGGGCGTCGATGGCGCCGTCCTCTTCGCCGACATCATGC
>JAPOLF010000077.1 GCA_029977305.1 bacterium
GGCTGTCCGTGTTTATTGGCAGGTGGGGACCATGTTGCTCAATCGCACCGATCGGCAGGAGCAAGGTGGTGTCCGCGGTCGCCGCCGCGGCAATCTCGTCGCGACGCATCGATTGCCAGTGATTGCCGTGCATGATCGTCTCCGTGGTGGTCGACCGCACCGAGGGGCTCCGACACATGAGGTGCTGCGATAGGATGCCCGAAAATTGGAAGGAGGCGGACCATGTCCACGCGACCGCTCAATGTCGGCTGTTTCATCCCCATCGTGCAGTCGGAGATGGATGGCGGCAGCGCCACCGCGCGGCAGGTCATCGAGATGGCGCAGGCGGCCGAGGGGGCCGGGTTCGATTCGGTCTGGATCCCCGATCACCTCACCATTTTCGATCCGGGACAGGAGCCGAAGGGCGCCTGGGAAATGGGCACCATGCTCGGGGCGTTGACGATGGCGACCGAGCGCGTCGAGATCGGTGCATTGGTCGCCGCGACGAGCTTCCGCCCGCCCGCCTTGCTTGCCAAGATGGCGGTGACGATCGATGCGCTGAGTGGCGGGCGCTTCATCCTCGGGCTCGGCGCAGGGCGTCACGAGCCGGAACATGTGGCCTTCGGCATTCCCTATCACCAGCAGATCGCCCGCTTCAGCGAGGCGCTCGAGATCATCACCTCGCTGGTGCGCACCGGGTATTGCGATTTCGCGGGCGAGTTCTACACCGTGAAGGAGTGTGAGATCCGGCCGCGCGAGGGTCGACCGGGCGGCCCGCCGATCCTGATCGGGGCGCTCGGCACCGGCCCGAAGATGCTCGATCTCACGGCGCGCTATGCCGACATCTGGAACGGGTGGTTGACGTGGGGAAGCAGTTGGCCGGAGGCGATTCCCCCGCTGCGGACCGTGGTGGACGCCGCCTGCGTGCGTGTCGGCCGCGATCCGGAGACACTCGGCCGGTCCGTCGCGATCTTGGTGAAGGTGCCGGGGGTGACAGCCAAGCAGGTGTCCACCGCCCCGGACGGCGGTGGGTCGCCGCTCGAGGGCACTCCGATGGAGATCGCGCGCGCCTTGCGCGGATTCGCCAACGAGGGCATCAGCCACCTGCAGGTGATCTGTGCTCCGAACAGCGCTGCCGGCATCGCGGCCTTCAAGCCGGTGCTCGACGCGCTGGACGCCGGAGACTGAATCCGACTAGCGCACCACGCTCACGCCGCCGGCGAGCATCTCGTCGAGGAGCGCGGACGCCTCCGCCTTCGAGTAGACCTCCCACGCCGGTCCCTCGCTGGCGAGCATCCGTTCCCCAACCGTGAGCAGGATGCCCGGGTCGTAGGAGTCACTCCGGTTGCGCGTCTCCAACGGCGTGTTCAGCGATGACGCCTCCGGCACCAAGACCGAGAGCACACTTCCGCCGCTGCTCACGATGTCCTCATACCGAATCAGGCGGTCAGCTGGTAGGTACTGCTTGAGTCGTCCGAGGAACCAGTGGACGAGCGCGACCTGCCGATCGTACTGGTCTGGCAGCGCCTCGAGTTGTTTTTGGAGATCGGGGTGCAGGCGCTCGGGTACGGCGGCGCGACCGGTGCGGATCCCGAAATCGACCGAGTTCCACGACCCCAGCACCGCGATCGGGTTGCGCACGACGCCGATCACCGGCCAGATCTGCGCCATCACATCGAGCGCCGCGGTGAACACCACCGGTTGCTTCGCCACGAGCATGGTCTTCGGGGTGAGCGGGTGGGGCAATTTCGCCCATGACGCATTGACGGTGCGGGATCGCAAGTTGTTGCGAATCGGGCCGTCGAATTGGTCGGAGGAGACCACACCCTCCTTGTTGTAGGTCCAGACCAACCCCTCATCCTGTGCGAGGCGTCGCTGCTCGCGCAGGAAGCGGCGGGGGATCACGGCGACGTCGCTGGAGGTGGGGGCGAGCCGCAATTCGGGTTCGCGCAGGGCCTCGTCGAGGGCGATCACGCGGGGCAGCGTCTGGAGCAGCGTCAGCGCGAGCGTGGTGCCCGCGCGCGGCAGCCCAGCGATGAGCCCCTCCGGTCCGAGTGCCGGCGGAAGATACATGCCGCCCTGCGGTGGCACGGGTTGACGTTGCGGTGGTCGTGATGACGGACGGGCTCCACGCTTGTTCGACACAGTGATCGCTCCTTGATCGCGAGACGATGGGTGGCACCGTCGACGCGAGGTCTGACCACCAATACTAGCCGGAACTCGCGGAGTTGCGGGCACGGGGGTGGCAGGGGACGTCCAGATGCGCCACGGCCGCGCTGCTATCGGCACGGCGGGGGGTAGACCTGCGCGCAACGGTACAATAGGCGCGGTTGCGAGGGCGAATGCGAGCGCGTGAGGAAACGCGGGCGACGTCAGCAGCCCGCAGAGGATCACGCATGAGCGGCTCCCACTCACCGTCTGACAATCCAGACATGGACCTCGTCTTCGCGGTGACCCCGGTGCCGTTGGTGCGGCGGGAAGTCTCTCCGAATGGCGTTCGTGTGGTCGAGGCCAATCGGGAGGCACAGCGCATGTTCGGGTTCCCGGCCGAGGCGTGGGCCGCTGATCCCGGATGCTGGCCGGCGATGGTCGACGGCCGCGATCTGCCGGGCCTGCTCGATGCCATCAGTGCCAACGCCCACGCCCGCGAGCCCTTCACCGCCGAGTATCGAATCACCGACGGTGCGGGCGACCTCCGCTGGGTGCGCGAGGACGCATCCCTGCTCGGCGATCATGGCGGGCGCACCCAGTGGGTGGTGGTGATCACCGATGTGACCGATCGCCGTGCCGCGGCCACGGCTTCCGCCGCCGGCCGGGACCGCCTGCAGCGATACCTTGACTTCAGCCCCTCGCTGGACATGGTGCTCGACGAGGACGGTCGCTTCGTCTTCGCGAACGAGCGCATCCGCGCGTGGTTCGGCGTCGATCCGGAATGGGTCGTCGGGCGGATGCCGCGCGACTGGATGCATGAGACCGAGGCGACGGCGCTGGTCAACCGGGTGCGCAAGGTGATCCGGACCGGCGTCGGAGATGAACTCGAGGAGCGGGTCCGCACGGTGCAGGGCAATGAGATCGATCTGCTCACCCTTGCTTTCCCGTTCTCCTCGGAGGAGGGGCGGCCGCTGGTGGGCGTGGTCGGTTTCGATTTCACGGAGCGCCGCCGCTCGAACAGCCGCGAGCAGTTGCTGATGGCCATCGTCGCGTCCGCGGACGAGGCGATCGTGGTCCGTTCGCTCGATGGCACGATCATGAGTTGGAACACCGGAGCCGAGCGGCTCACCGGCTTCGCTGCGGCCGAGGTGCTCCGCCATCCCATGCTCGATCTCCTGCCGGAGTCCGAGTGGGAGACCAATCAGGCGGTGAACCAACAGGTCATCAACGGTGAGCGGCCCGGGTTGGTAGAGACCCGGTGGCGGCGGAAGGACGGAAGTGAGATCGCCATCGGGTACACCGTGGCGCCGCTGAAAGATGCAGCCGAGAACATCTTCTCGACCGTGCTCATCGCGCGCGATTTCACCGAGGTGATCCGCGGGCGGCGTGCGCTGCGCGAGGCGAACGTCGAACTCGAGGAGCGCGTCGCGCTGCGCACCGAGGAACTCTCGCGGTCCAATGACAAGTTGGCGGAGAGCCTCTCGGCGTTGCGCAAGAATGCCGACCTGCTGCGGCAGCAGAGTCGCCTGCTCGAGCTCGCCCACGACGCGATCGTGGTGCTCAACGCGGAACAGGGGCAGCCGCAGGACGCGGACATCACCTACTGGAACGACGGGGCCGCGGAGTTGTTCGGCTGGACAACGAGCGAGGCGATCGGCGCGAGTGTGGCGTCGCGTCTGGCCCCGAATCTGTACCCGTTGTCATGGGGAGAGGTGTGGGATGCCCTCGATGCCGTCGGGCACTGGGAGGGGACGCTGACCGTCGCCACCAAGAACGGCGAGCGGCAACCCATCGACTCGCGTTGGACGCTGCAGAAGAACGCCTTCGGTGAGCCGCAGTCGATCCTCACCATGAGTGTTGATGCGCGGGTGCGATTGGAGCGGGAGCGGGAGCGCCAGGAACTTGCGCGGCAGCAGCGTGAACTGCTGGCGCGGGCGGAGGAGCAGGCGCGTCTCGCTGGGGAGTTGGTCGCCCTCAAGGACGATTTCGCCACCTTCATCGCCCACGACATGGTGACCCCTGCCGCCGCGATCAAGTGGTACGCCGAGATGCTGCGCCTCGAGGATCTGACGCAGGACGAACGGTCGAAGTTCGTCACCACCATCCTCAACGAGGTCGAGATCCTGCTCCGCCTGACCGACGATGTGCGCTTCATCGCCCGCGCCGAGAGCAACGAGTTCCCGATCACCCTCAACCGGGTGGAAGTCGGTGAGTTGCTCGACGACGCCCTCTTCTACGCCAAGTCGCGCGGCGGTTCGCATCCGGTGGAGTTGCAGGTTGGGGCTACCGGGGTCGTCCTCGCCGACAAGGACCGGATCGGGCAGGTGCTGCGGAACCTCATCAAGAATGCGACCAAGTACACCCCGCCCGGCGCGGTGATCACCTTGCGCTCGGAGGAAGATCCGGCGGGCGTCCGCATCTCGGTCAGCGACACCGGCCCGGGCATCGACGAAACCGAGGCGGCCACCATTTTCGAGAAGTACAAGCGTGGGCGGCAATCGGAGGAGCGGCGCGTCGCGGGCGCCGGCATCGGCCTCTATGTCAGCCGCCAGATCATCCTTGCCCACGGGCAAGACCTCCGCGTTGACTCCGTGGTGGGAGAAGGGTCCACCTTTTCGTTCACGTTGGCGCGTCCTGGCTGATCCTGTTCCGCGGAACCGCGGTGACGGGGCATAATGGCGGTGACGCGAGGCGTCCGCACCGGTCGGGAAGGCGCAGGGCAGAGGACACCATGGCGAAGGGCGAAGCCGAGATGCAGGAGACCGAGGCACCGGAGACGAAGGTGATCCTCGTCGATGACCACCTCGCGTTCCGTGAGCCACTCGCGTTCATGCTCGCGCGGCAGCCCGGGATGAACGTGGTCGGTGAGGCGGGCTCGGTTGCCGAGGCGATCCCGCTGCTGAAAGAACCCGACGTCGCGGTGCTCGATCTCCAGCTCCCGGACGGTGAGGGGATCGAACTGATCCGCAAGCTTCGCTCGGTGAATCCGAAGTGTCGCGTCCTGCTGCTGACGGCGATGGCCGGCAAGGAGGAGAAGGCGCGCGCGGTCGAGGCCGGGGCCGATGGCGTCATGCACAAGTCGGCGTCGGTCGGCGAGGTGGTGGCTGCGATCAACAAGCTCGCCGAGGGCGAAGCGCTGATCGCTCAAGGCGAGGTTATCGACCTCCTGCGGTTCGCGGCCCAGAAGCGCGAACGCGACTACGGTGCGGTTGCGGCCCTCGAGCGGCTCACCCCGCGCGAGCGGCAGGTGCTCGAGGCCGTTGCCGAGGGCCTCAGCGACAAGGAGATCGCGCTGAAACTCTCCGTGAGCCACGAGACGGTGCGCACCCACATGGTGAACATCCTCGGCAAACTCGGGGTGGATTCGCGCCTGCAGGCGCTGTTGATGGCCGTTCGCTACGGATTCATCACCCTCGACTGAGCGATCCATCCCGTCGAGGAGCAGTGATGTCGCGGACCGCATTGATCACGGGCATCACCGGGCAGGATGGCTCCTATCTCGCTGAGTTCCTCGTGGCCAAGGGGTACCGCGTGCACGGCGTGGTCCGCCGTACCAGCGTGCATTCCACCGGGCGCATTGATCACCTGCTGCGGGAGCGTGACGGTGCAATCCCGCCGGTGGAGACCCACATCGGCGATCTCACCGATCCCTTCGCGGTGCACCGCATCGTCCAACGCGTGCGGCCGGACGAGATCTACAACCTCGCGGCGCAGAGCCATGTCGGGGTGAGTTTCGAGGCACCACTGCCAACCGCCTCGGTGACCGCCCTCGGGGCGCTTCACGTGCTGGAGGCCGTGCGAGCGACGGACTGGCCGATCCGCCTCTACCAGGCCGGCAGTTCGGAGATGTTCGGGACCGTGCGCGAGACGCCGCAATCCGAGACGACGCCGTTTGCACCGCGCAGCCCGTACGCCGTTGCCAAGGTCTTTGCACATCACATGACGGTGCACTACCGCGATGCTTACGGCATCCACGCCAGCAACGGGATCCTCTTCAATCACGAATCCCCACGTCGCGGCGAGCAGTTCGTCACGCGCAAGGTGACGAAGGGGGTCGCAGAGATCGTCGCAGGGCGGCGCTCGACGCTGACCTTGGGCAATCTCACGGCACGGCGGGACTGGGGCTACGCGCCGGAGTATGTGGAGGCGATGTGGCAGATGCTGCAGCAGCCGGTGGCGGATGATTTCGTCATCGCCACCGGGGAAACGCATGCGGTGGAGGAGTGGGTGGCGACGGCGTTCTCGCTGGTGGGGCTCGATTGGCGGGGGTTCGTCGTCACCGATGAGCGGCTGCGTCGCCCCACCGAGGTCGATTCGCTGCGCGGTGACGCCCGAAAAGCCGAGGCCGCCTTTGGCTGGCGGCCCCGAACAGGATTCCACGGGTTGGTGAAACTGATGGTCGCCGCCGATCTTCGCCGCGTCGGGGTCGATCCGTCGCAGTTCCCGGAACTCGCGAGTTGATCGCTACTCCATCATCCATTCGCAGGCGATGCCATTCATGTCGGCATCGAGCGACTGGACGACGTTGCTCGGGGCGTTGACCCCGCCGGCGAGCTCGTAGCTGTCCTGCGCCGAGTACCAGTCCGCGAACTGCTCGCAGCTGGGGCCGCCGTCGAGGCCGGTGCCCTCGGTGCCACCACCGGTCGCAACCGCGTCGTAGACGAGCGGATCGGTGTTGGTCCACCAGAGTTCGTCGCCGTCCCCGATGCCGTCACCATCGGTGTCGTACATCAATGGGTCGGTGTAGAAGATGTTGACCTCGTCGCCGTCGGCGATGCTGTCGTCATCGGTGTCGGGATCATAGGGATCAAGCCCGGCATCCGGCTCGTACGCGTCGGGGTAATTGTCGGCGTCTTGGTCCTCGGCGGTGGGCTGGGCGAGTGCCGGTTCGGCGGCGATCTCGCCACCGGTCCCGACCGTGCTGGTGTCGGTGTTCGTGTCGGCGATCGTCTCAGTGGTGGTGGGAGCGGGGAGGGTGCCCACACCCGGGATCGCGCCGGAGTTGGTGGCCTCGGTGTGGACGCCACCGGCGTCGATGATCAGCACCGTCTCCGTGCCGGTGATGTCACCCAAGGTCACATTGCCGCCATCATTGGATGCGACAACGTCCGAGCCGAGCGCTGTCGCTTGGCTCCCATTGGCGGTCAGATCCGCGATTTCCTGAGCGAACGTCGGAATCCCCTGAGAGATCGCGAAACTCAGCGCGATGACACCAGCCATAAATAATCGCATGGACCAACCCTCCGATGGCGTTGCGTGCGGGCTTGATCGCGGGGGAAACACGCCCCACTTCCTCGCACTCTACCACCGAATCACTGCGCGTCGGGCATTTTCCGCATGAGCGCGCAATGAGGAGAACGTTCGTACGCGCCGAATGGTTTCGCTGCTCAGGAGGCTTCGTCGCCGAGGTCGAGCAACGTGAGATCGAGCAGAGCGTCGCCGCGCTGCAGTGCCTCGCCGATCTCCCGCACCAGCTGCTTGGCGGTGGGGCCGTCGGAGAGTTCCGCCAGCGTGATCTCCTGATCCCACGCGGTGGCAACCACCCGGATGCGGGTCTCCACCTTCGAGGGTTGGTGATAGGTGATAGTCGATGTGCGGTCGAGATTGACCAGCATCGGCCATGGGGTGCGCGTCACGATCCACATCGCCATCTCTCCCTCGTCGTCACGCCGGTTCACTGCGGATGATTGCATCGGAGTTCGTCGACCCTCGGCGACGCCCCACCGCCTCGCCGATCGCCCCCACCGCCACCCCGATTGCCATGCATCCGAGCAGTGCCATCGGCACATGGTACCGGTCAAATTCGGAGCGCATTCCGGCCACGGTCACCGCAACTTGGGCGACGAGGGTGAGCAGCACCAGCATGGTCGGGGAACGGAGTCCGGCACGAACGGCATCAGCAAGCCAGACCACGCCGCCAGCGGCTGCGATCGCGAGCTCGATGGCAGGAGGTTGCCATCCGAGCCGGCGCAGCGGCGTGAGCAGGCTGTAGCGCTCATGGAAATTGACGCCGATCCGGCGGAAGGCCTCAGTGCGGGTGGGGACCGCCATCACCGGCCAATCGCTCGCCTGCAGGGACATCTCTCGTGTTCGGAAGCGCAGCAGAATGAGGGTGCGGCCGAAGGGATCCGGCCAGAGGTAGGGATAGACCACGATGAAGACGCCTCCGGCGAGGAGCGGGGTGAGCACCAAGCCCCACCCCAGCCAATCACGCGGGATCGAGCGCGTGCGCACCAGATCGATCAAGAGCAGCACCCCGCCGAACATGCCGAGCAGGACAGCCGTGCCAAGCGGACTGATCTTCGCTCCGGCACCGAGGCCGAGAGCGATGCCGAGCGCGACAGCTGGCAGTGGACCTGGTCTCGCCGCGAGTCTCCCGGCCGCAAGCGCGGCGATGGCGATGAAGAGCATGAAGCAGGCATCAGCAGTGGCAAGGCTGCCGATGTATCCGTTGAAGGGATGGATCGCAAACACCACTGCCGCGGTCATCGCCCCCAAGGCGTTGGTCACCATGCGCGCGGTGCCCAGCACCACGACCGCGGTGAACCCGATCAGGATGGCACTGGTGCGGCGGGCGGCGTCGAGGTCCTCCGGGGTGGGCCGATTGCCGCGCTGGAGGTTCTTCTCCCATTTCCAGGTGAAGTTCCATGGCGGATTGGTGGTGAGGTCACGACCCTGAGCGAGCAGCCCGAGCCCGGTCACATAGGACCCAACGGGCGGTTGGCCGCGCATTCGGTAACTGTCCTGCCACGCGGGGCCGCTCGGATCGAGTAATGCGGCGACGAAATAGGCGCGGCTGATCCAGCGGCTCTCGTCGGGATTGAAGTTGGCTGGCGTGGTCTGGATCCTGCAGGCAAGGAACGCGAGCAGGAAGACCAGCGCCGAGGCAACGACCCAGTGGCCGTTGCCGGGACGCGGAATGGCGTCCGGGGTGGGTTTTTCGGTGGCCCAGGTCCTGCGTATCATGACCATCGGAGTGTACCGACACGGGGCGTTGGGTGCGGAACAGGGCCATGGCGTGTATCGTTACACCTGATGCGGGCGAGTGCGTTCGCGTCAGAACCATGAAGAACGAGGGTTACAGCGATGATGGGTCTCGGCTGGCAGGAATTGGTCATTGTCCTGGTGATCGTCATGATCATCTTCGGTGCTGGCAAGTTGCCGGA
>JAPOLF010000078.1 GCA_029977305.1 bacterium
CGGCTGCGGAGGTGGTGGGTCCGGAGAACGTCATCGATGCGGAGCCGATGATGGGTGCCGAGGACTTCTCCTACTTCCTGCAGGAGCGGCCGGGGTCGTACTTCTTCATCGGCAGCCGCAATGAGGACCGCGGCCTCGTCTGGGGTCACCATCATCCGAAGTTCGACATCGACGAGGCGTCCATGGCGATCGGCATCGAGACGATGCTGCGCACGGCGCTCGGCTATCTCGCCAGTTAGACCACGGGAAGAAGGAGGAACACGATGGCAGCGAAGCGCGCACCGCGAGTCCTGTTGGCCGGTGAATCGTGGGTCATGCATGTGATCCACCAGAAGGGATTCGATTCCTTCACCACCACCGATTACGGCGAGGGGCACCAGTTCCTCTCCGCAGCGCTCCGCGCGGGCGGGATGACCGTGACGCACCTGCCGAACCATTTGGTCGCGTCACAGTTCCCGCAGACTGCGGCGGAACTCGATGCGTACGATGTCGTCATCCTCAGCGATTGCGGCTGCAACAACCTGTTGCTTCACCCGGACACCTTTGTGCGATCGAAGGTGATGCCGAACCGGACCGAGGTCCTGCGAGACTGGGTCGCGGCGGGCGGCGGGTTGGTGATGGTCGGTGGCTATCTGACGTTTAGCGGCATTGACGGCAAAGCGGGCTACGGCGACACGGCGGTCGAAGAGGCGCTGCCGGTGATCATGCTCTCCGGGGATGATCGGAAAGAGGTGCCCGAGGGCACGAAGGCGCGCATCCTGCAGGCGAAGCACCCGATTCTCGACGGCGTGCCCAAGAATTGGCCGGCGCTGCTCGGTTACAACCGCCTCATCGCCAAAGAGGATGAGCAGGTGATCGTCGCGAACGGTGACGACCCGCTGATCGTGGCTGGCGAGTTCGGTAAGGGGCGCGGTGTGGCCTACGCCTCGGACTGCGGACCGCATTGGTCGCCGCCTGCGTTCTGCGCATGGAAAGGCTATGCCCCCCTCTGGCAGAACATGGTGAAGTGGGCCGCAGGTGCCTGACATCGCACCCGCGTGCACGCTGGATGACATCGAGCGGATGCTGACTGCCACCCCGGCGATCGTTTGGGCGGAGCTTCAGGGTATGTCCCCGGAGCTCCGCCACTGGCGACCCGCGCCGAGCGAGTGGTGCGCCTTGGAGGTCGTCGGCCATCTCATCGAGACGGACCTGCGGGCATTCCTCAACCGGGTGATCGCGGTGCGGCAGGAACCCGGGGTGCTCTTCGAGCGATGGGATCCCGATCTGGTCGAGGCGAGTCGGTGCGACCACGAACGCGAGGCCGAAACCCTTCTCGACGAGTTCGCGAAGGTGCGCGCGCTCGGGGTGGGGGTGATCCGCGAACTTGCCGCGGAGGATCTCGTGCTCAGCGGGATGCATCCCGACGTGGGACCGCTGACGATCGGCAACCTCCTCGCCGAGTGGGTGGCACACGATCGGGCGCACATCGCGCAGATCGGAATGATCGTCCGGGCCGCCATGCTCACGGGGATGGACGCGGCAACGGAGTTCGGCCACTGCGAAGAGGTGCAGGTCTGGCTCGACCAAAGAAATCGTAGTTCTTGATCCACAAACGTGCAAATCGGATCGTCGCGTGGCATCATTTCGGGGTCACGGCCGATGTGCCGGTGCCTTCATGCAGCATCCAAGGAGTCAACCATGACCGATCGCGACCAGCGCTTTGCCGGGTCCGGCTACGCCCACCCGGAAGTTCTCGTCTCCACGGAGTGGGTGGCGGAGCACCTCGAAGACCCGAAGGTGCGCATCGTCGAATCCGATGAAGACATCCTCCTTTACGACCTCGGGCACATCCCGGGGGCGGTCAAGCTCGACTGGCACACCGATCTCCAAGACCCGGTGGAGCGCGACTTCGTCGATCAGGCGGGATTCGAGGCGCTGATGCGCGGTGCGGGGATCGCCAACGACACGACCGTCGTCTTCTACGGCGACCGCAACAACTGGTATGCCTGCTACACCTTCTGGCTCTTCAAGATGTATGGCCACGCAGATTGCCGGGTGATGGATGGCGGACGCACCAAGTGGGAAGCCGAGGGACGGCCCATGGTCCGGGACCTCCCCAAGCTGCCGACCACGACCTACCACGCGAAGGCTGCCGACCTCAGCGTGCGCGCCTTCCGCGACGATGTGTTGGCACTCGTCAACTCGGGCAAGCCGCAGTTGGTCGATGTCCGCTCGCCGCAGGAGTACACCGGCGAGGTTCTGCACATGGTCAACTACCCGCAAGAGGGGGCGCAGCGCGGCGGGCACGTGCGCGGGGCGCAGAGCATCCCCTGGGGCAGCGCCGCAAACGAGAACGGCACCTTCAAGAGCGCGGTCGACCTGAAGCGCATCTACGAGCAGGAGAAGGGCATCTCACCGGAAGCCCCGACCATCGCGTACTGCCGCATCGGCGAGCGCTCGAGCCACACCTGGTTCGTGCTGCGCTACCTGCTCGGGCATGACAACGTGCGGAACTACGACGGGTCGTGGACCGAGTGGGGCAGCATGGTCGGTGTGCCGATCGCGAAGGGCCCGAACCCGTTTGGCGATGCCGCGTCCTAAGGGCGTGCGGCGGCGCGGTCGCGCGCGTCGATGCGGGCGATCCAGCGCTCCGGGTGGCGGATCTCCTCGAGCGTGGGGAGGAACTCCGGTCCGTCCCAGACACGGTGCGCCATCGCATGGCCGCGCTCGGTGCTGACCTGATCGATGAACGCCTCGCCGAGGCGGTACTGCTCCATCTTCACCGTGAGCCCGGTGACCTTGGCGATGAATTGGTCGACCGAACTCTTCCGTTGCTGGCGCTCCGCGAACTTGCGGGAGATGTCGGCGTAGGTCGGGAGGAGATCACGCCCGATCGCGTTCATCACGTGGTTGGAGTAGCCCTCGACGACGCACATCACGGCCTGCATCTCGTCGAAGACTGCACGCTGTTCCGGCGTCATCAGGGCGGACATCCAACCGGATTCCCCTTGTGCGGCGCGGGCCCGATCGACGTACATGCCGAAGCCCCGGACACCGCGATCGCGGAGGCGGCGCGCGTCCTCGTTCAACAACACGAAGTAGCGCTCCAGCAGCGTGTTGAAGTGGTCGCGCAGCCACGGGTGCGCCTCGAACTCGAAGGCGTGCGTGGTCTCGTGGAGAGCGAGCCACATCCGGAAATCGCGCCCGGGGATGCGCAGCGTCCGCTCCACCTCGGCGATGTTCGGTTCCACATAGTAGAGCTGCCCGGTGGCGATCGGTTCGCGGCCGAGCAGCGCGAGGTCGTACTGCCCGAGCACGCGGCGCGCGAGATACCCGAGCATCAGGCCGAGTTCTCCCGCCACCATGGTCTGTCCGGTGCGCCCGATCAGGCCGCCCGCGGCAGCACCGGTCAGCAACGGCCCGAGAGTCTCCAGCGGCTCAAGCATCCGTTGAAAGCCGGTGATGTTGGCGTTGATCCAATCCACGCGGTCGAACGCGTAGGTGCGCTCCGGGGTGACCGGCAGCGCATCTCCCGTGTAGGCCGAGATGAGCGGGAGACAGGCGGCGCCGAGTTCGCGGTAGAGGGCATCGAGGCGGACGCGCTCACTTGGGCTCAGCGCCTCCGCGCGATTCATGGCGATGGCAATCGAGCGGGCGCGTTCCCAGTCGATCAACTGGCGGGAGATCGTCGGGTTGGTCCTTGGCGGCGTGTTGCGCGTGACGGCTGCGGCACCGATCGCCAATCCGGCGACGATCCCAGCCGCCAGCAGTTTGCGATCCGGACGCCACGATCCGCCGGACGACTCATTGGTTGCAGGCATGATCGACCTCGCGGGGAAAGGCTATTGCGCGGGGCCGGTTCCCCGGAGCGTCAGATTGCGGGCAGGCGTGAACGAGTTCGCCGAGGCGTATTCGTCGATCAGTTTGCCGTCCTTGTAGACCGCGCGGTAGAGGGAGACGTCGAAGCCCTCCGAGGCGGTCTCCACCACCAACTCCTGCCCGAGCGGGAGTTCGGGGGAGTCAGCGTACTCCATCTTCTCGTTGCCCTTGCGCTTGTTGGTGATCACGGGATCCGCCACCTGCACCTCCCATCCGGGATCGGTGCCGATGATCTTGGACCACACCGATTCGCCATCGGCGACGAGGACGACCGCGATCCAGTTGCCGGTGGTGTTCTTGAACTTGAAGTCGAGCGTCCAGATCGGATCGATGTTGACCATTGCGTCGAGCCCCGGGAGTCCGGTCACCGACTCACCGTAAAGTTTGTAGTAGTAGGGATGCTGGTACCGCTCGACGATCGGCAACCCACTCCAGAACACTGCTTGGTAGAGCGTGGTCGAGACTTGGCAGATGCCGCCGCCGACCACCGGAGAAGTCACGAAATCGGATCCCTGCTGGGTAACGCCGAAGCCGGTGACAAAGCCTTGTGATTCATCGACGGGCCCGATGTGCTCGGCGTAGGAAAAGATGCCATCCGGCGGAATGAGCCAGCCGCTCATCAACCCAGCCGCAACCTCCACGTTCTGCATGCGCGGGCCGCTGGAGCCGCCGTACCATGTGCCGCCCTCGGCGAGAATGTCTTCCCCGAGCTTGATCTTCTTCAGATCGGCCCCGGTGTACTTCGGGTTGACGGATTTGACCTTGAGGGTGACTTTCGGGTCGGGAGTTCCCCACGCCTTGAGGATGAGGTCTGCCGCGCCGTCCGTGTCGACGACGCGGCCGCGTTGCGCCTCCTTGTAGAGCGTCACCTTGCCACCGACGAGCCGGAACTGCGCGTCTCGGACCGGGCGATCCCACTCGGCGGTCGCGGTGACGAGCGCTTCGGTGATCAAGTCGGGGTCAAGCCCGAAATTGAATGGCGAAGCCGTGTCGAGGGGATTGAATTTGATGGTGAGGGCGCGCAGCAGGGCGCCACGATCGAGAACGGCGTCTCCACCCTCCCACTGCAGCGCGATGCCGGCATCGAGCAGCGCATCAGTGTCGGCTGCGGCTTTCGCAGCGACGGCGTCCGCGATGAGCGGTTGCGTGACCACCACCGGGATGATCACCTCGCCCGCGCCGTCGGCAATCGCCTGCTGCACCATCGGCATCGCGGCGTCGAGATCGACTGCGCGCCCCACTGCTGACGGGGTAGCCTCGAGGCGGCCCATGTCATTCACGATCACCCCGGCATTGGTCACCGGCTGGGAGACCGCATCGTCGATGGTGGTGAGGAACGCGGTGAGCTTCGCCGGATCGGCAACCACGCGGTTGGTGGCCTCATCGACCGTGAGCATGTCCCGGAGGTCGGCCGTCTCGAGCGTCCAAGACGCCTCACCGGCGGTGACGGTGAGCGGACGTTCGGTGGCGGCGACCACTGCCGGAAGCGCATCAGCGACGGTCGATGCGGCGACGGACGGTGGCTCGATGGTCATCGCGAGATCGATCGGCCCGGAGGCCATCATGGCGGTGACATCGAGCAGGCGGGCCAGCGAGGCCGATTGGTCGACGTCGATCCCATCCACTTCCGAGACCACCTGCGGCATCCCGTTGCTGTCGATCTGCACCGACGCACTGATGGGATCGCGCTCGACCTGCGAGGCGAGTTGGTCAAAAGCGAGGACGCTCTCCTCAGGGTCCACCACCATCACCACGGGGACGGTGACACCCCGCATCAGGGCGGTCATCCAAAACTGGCTCCGCTGCCAGAAGGACCCGTCGCGGCCGTAGTTCATGGCGTTGGCGACGGTGCTCTCGGTGTCGATCGCCAAGCCCGCCCCAAGAGGCGTGACCGCGAACTGCTGCTCACGTGCTTGAATGGTGATTGGTTGGTCGCGGTAGGTGGCCCAGAGACCCTCGATGGCGGCCGAGGCTTCCGGTTCGGTCATGCCGCTGAGATCGACGCTGCCCGCCCAGACGCCTTGGTACACCGTGGAGTCGTGGCGCGCGCCATAGAGGGCCAACCCGGCGATCCCGGCCACCATGAAGAGCAGCAGCGCCAAGAACGCCATGCTGGCGATGGTGCCGATCCGCCGCGTCGTGGGGTCTGCCGCACGCCGCGGCGCGGGCATCGGGGAGGACGAAGACGATAGGGAGGCGGCCGCCGAAGAGGCGGGTCCGACAGAGGTTGAGGGCACGGAGTCGCTGGTCATCAGGGGAATCCCAAGCAGGTTGCGTCGACGGTGGTGTTCCCGCCTCGAGTATAGCCCAACGATATGTACGGACGCGGTCTGGCGACCACCTCCTGTTGACCAAACGCGCGCAGCACGCGTGCGGTTCCGGTGTCGCTGATTGAGATGCGGGGAGGTGGGCGGTTAGACTGCACGGCCATGGCCCATTCGCGCCGTGACGTGACAAGAAGGAGCCGTTCCATGTCTCGCAAGATCGTCGCCACAGCTGGGGCACCCGCCGCCATCGGCCCGTACTCGCAAGGAGTGATTGCGAACGGGTTCCTCTTCACCGCCGGTCAGATCCCGCTCGATCCGGCGACCATGGATCTGGTGCCCGGGGGCATCACCGAGCAGACGGTGCGAGTGATGGAGAACCTCAAGGCAGTGCTCGCCGAGGCGGGCTCCGATTTCGGCAAGGTCGTGAAGTCGACCTGCTTCCTCGTCGATCTTGGCGACTTCGCCGCCTTCAACGAAGTTTACGCCCGGTACTTCGGCGACAACCCCCCGGGCCGCAGCACCGTGCAGGTCGCGAAACTCCCGAAGGGGTCACTGGTCGAGGTCGAGGTGGTCGCGCTCGTCTAAGCCGCCACCGATTCCTTTCGCAACGAGACAGCCCCGGTCCGGATCATCCGGACCGGGGCTGGTTGCTTCCCTTGCCTCTGCGGCTCACTTGCGCTGGCGAGAGAAGACGGGATTCGCGATAGAGGACCCGTTGGTGCCGGTGATCCGCAGGCCGTTGCGCACGTCGTTCGACTTCCGCGACAGCTTGACGGTCATCCGGGCAGAGCCATGTTCGTCTGCGACGACGCTGCCGAGTGGGCGTCCGTTGACTGAGGCGGTCAGGGATTCGCCCGCCGACGCACCGGTGATCACGATCGTGATCGGCTTGCCTGCCTTCACCGTGCCGCTGACCGTGGCGGAGGTCGTCACGGTGTAGGCCCGGGTCGCGACGTGGGTGCCGTCGGTGACCTCGATCCGGTGCTCCCCGCGGGTGGTGGCCGGCATCCTCACCGAGAACGACTTGGTCCCGTCCGCCCCGGTCACACCGGCCGCGACCGCGGTGTCGTCGACTCGCACGGTGACCCCGGTGTTGCCCGGGAATCCGGCGATGCTGATCGTGACGGTCGCTCCGACCTTCGAGACCGGACCGCTCACCTCGATGCTGGTGATCGGGGAGACATTGCCGACGCCCGGATCGTGCAGGAACGAGCTGTCGGCGACGTTCCAGTGGGTGTCGAGATAGGAGCCGGCGGCCGGGTTGGTCGAATAGTAGTCGTCGCTGTTGCAATCGAAGAGATCGAGACGCGCCCACGCACCATCGGTGCACACGTAGTCCATCGCGGGGCGACCACCGCCGGCATCGGAGTAGCACATGATGTCGTTCTCGTCGGTGCAGTGGTAATTGGCGGTGGCATGGGGTGCCGACCGCTGCACCGCGCCGAGGGTGTGCATCGTCTCGTGGGCGGCGGCCACCGCACCCCAGCACGGGCGATCAACGCGGGCGTACCCGCCCCCGGAATTGTTGGCATTGGATTGCGCCGCCGTGTCATCGCCCCAGAGCGTCCCGATCCCACAGTACCGCCCGGAATCGACAAACATCACGTAGGTCCGGTCGTCGCGATTCCACCCTGCGGCCTGCACGGCACGGATGGACTCGCCGAAGCTCTCCAGCGACGTCGCCACGACCTCGACATTGCGGACGACCGGTTGGCAGGAAGAGTCGGTCACGAGGCGCAGTTCGCGGTGGCCTCCGGTGAGTTCGGCACTGCGGTCGAAGATCACGTTCATCTCGGCGATCCAGCCGCGGATGTCGCTCACCGTTGCCGCGTAGTGGTCATTGCCGGGGGCGTGGACGTAGAGCACCTCGAGGCGGTTGCCGGAGACCCCATCGCCGATGCAGGGCACCACTTGTGACGCATCGCGTGGGGAGAGGTTGGCGCGTTGGCGCATCGCCGGCGGGAGCGCATCCTCGCCATGGGTGCAGATCACGCTGCCATCGTCCCGGCGACCGATCACCTCGCCATCGCACTGGGCCTTGCGGCGCGTGAGGCTGGCGGAAGCGGCGGGCGTCGACGCGGCCGGTGATGCGACAGCAGGTCGCTGCCCGATGGTGAAGGCAATCGCCAACGTGGCAACCGCCACGATGGCCAGCAGCACGGCGGCCACAGTGCGAGCCGAGCGGAGTGGTCGGATGATGGTCTGACGGCGCATCTGGTCCTCGGCTCTCGCGTTGGGGTTCATCGTAATGCAACGAACGTTTCACCCAACGCTCACCGAAGCCTAATCCGCGCCTCGCACCCTGTCATCCCGCAATTGCGGGAGGTCAGGTGAAAAACTGGTGAAGAGGGAGAGCAACTCAGGGCAGGATGTACAGGACCCGTTCGGGGAACTCATCTGGATCGCCGATGAACCCCTCCGGGCTTGCCTGATCGCGCGATCCGCTCCCGGACTGCAGCCATGCGTCGATCTCGGGGGAGGTGGCGTCGGGATGGTCGCTGCGGTAGCGAGCGATGGCACCCGTCACGTGGGGACTCGCCATGCTGGTCCCCGTGAGGGTGGCCATGCCATCGTGTTTCCAAAGCGAGAGGATGCACACGCCGGGTGCGGCGATGTCGACCGGCTCGCCGTAATTGCTGATGTCCGCGAACCGGTCATCCTGATTGCCGTCGCACCACGACCCGCTGGCGGGTTGAATCAGGCCGTTGGTGTCGGCGAACGCGGAGACCACGGTGGCCTCGGGGAACGCGGCGGGGATGTACCCGGAGGCATCGGCGTGGTTGTTCGATGCTGCCACCACGACGGGGATGTTGTAGTCCTCGACGAGCTTGCAGATCGCCTTGCGCAGTGCGGAATCCCGACAGGTGTCCCCCGCACGGCCGGAGCCGCCGAGGCTCATGTTGACGACATCGATGGTGTCCGCATGACGCGCCACCCAATCGAGGCCGCACACCACGTCGGACCACTTGCCGGTGCCATAGCCTTCGAGGACGCGCACCGCCCAGATGCTGGCGTTCGGTGCGATGCCGATGGTGTCGAGGTCGTTGTCCTTCGCGCCGACGATGCCAGCCACATGGGTGCTATGCCCGTTGGTGTC
>JAPOLF010000079.1 GCA_029977305.1 bacterium
GCCCGCCGTGCGGATCCCATCCGCTTCGAGCAGGTCGAAGATGGTTGGCTGCATCACGACGGGCGATCCCGCCCAGGTCGGCCGCTTCGGGTATCCAAGATCGCCGAGCGCATTGGTGATCACCCGGTGCCGCGCGGGCGAGACCCCGGTCAGCATCGTCGCGTGGCTGACATAGGTGGCCGCCGGGAGATCACACCAGCCGCCCGTTGGTGCGTACCCGCCCTCTGCGGCGAGAGTCCAGAGGGTCGGTGTCACCTCCGGAAGGAGATACCGGGGGTTGAAGGCATCGATCGAGAGCATGACGACCCGCGGCGACTGCCCGGTCATGGTTCACATCTCCTTATCATCACCGCTGGCTAGTCTGCTGGGAAGACCCGGACATCGGCCGCCGCAACGCGCACATTGACGGTGGACCCTTGCGTGAACTGCTCCGCTTGTCGGCTCGGCAGGTCGGCGTAGATGCGGGTGGTGGTGCCGTCCGCCTCGACAACAAGGTAGAGGCGCGTCAGCAGGCCTTGGAACATCTTGTTCTCGACCATCGCCTGCTGGTCCTCTCCGGTCATGGAGACAACCACATCCTCCGGCCGGAAGAACGCTGCGACAGTCGAGGATCCGGCGGGGGCCTGTACGGCGAACGCCTTGCCGAGTCGCGCCATCCCGCCATCAGCTCGGAGTTCCAAGATGTTGCGATTGCCGACGAAGCCGGCGGCGAAGCGCGTGCTCGGATCATCGTAGATCTGCGCCGGCGCCGCGAGTTGCTCGATCTTGCCGGCGTTCATCACCGCGACCCGGTCGGCGATCGCCATCGCCTCGCCCTGATCGTGGGTCACGTAGACGGCGGTGATCTTCACGAGTTGCTGGATCCGGCGAATCTCGTCGCGGAGACGCGTCCGCACCAGTGCATCGAGTGCGGAGAGCGGCTCGTCGAGCAGGAGCACCGACGGGTTCGCCGCCAACGCCCGCGCCAGCGCGGCACGTTGCTGCTGACCACCAGACACCTGATTCGGGTAGCGATCGCCTTGCTGCGCAAGCCCCATCAACTCAAGCAACTCGTCGGCGCGGGCGCGGATCGCCTGCTTCGAATCCCCACGCATCTTCAGGGGGAATCCGACGTTGTCCCGGATCGTCATGTTCGGGAAGAGCACGTAGCTCTGGAAGACCATCCCGATCGGCCGCTTCCGCGCCGGGACGTGGGTCATGTCGGTGCCGCCGATCTGCACGACGCCACCGTCCGGCTTCTCGAGCCCGGCGATGCTCCGCAGCAGCGTGGTCTTGCCGCACCCCGACGGCCCAAGCAGGGCGACCAACTCGCCGTCCGCGATCGAGAGCGAGACGTCATCCAGCGCCTTCACAGCGCCATAGTGCTTGCTGATATGCGAGAGGACAACGCTGCTCATAGGTCTTTCTCCGCGGCCATCGCCCGACCGCCCGGGACAGCGAGGCTGACGCGATTCCGGTTGACGTACACGACGCCGATCGAGATCGCGAACAGCACGAGGAACATCACGATCGTGAGCACGGCGAGTTTCTCAACTTGCGAGGTGGTGTTGTTGAGGAGATCGAGGCTGTAGAGCGAGACATTCTCGAAGCGTGCCCCGGCAAGGATCTGGACGAGCGCGAACTCGCCGAAACTCGTCGCGAAGACCAACATGCCGCCTGCAGCCAGTCCGGCGGTTATGTTGGGGATCACCACATGCCGCAGGATCTGAAACGGCGACGCTCCACAGGTCATCGCCGCCTCGTTCAGGCGAACAACGTGCGCGGCGGACATCGCCCCATCCACCGCCCAGTAGAGGAACGGGAAGGCGATCGCGGCGTGGCCAAACAGGATGATCCACGGGGTGCCGAGCATCTCCGGGGCGATCCGCCCGGTGAACTTCAGGATGCCGAAGGCGATGATGATGAACGGCAAGACGAAGGGAATCGCCGCCGAGAGTTCGGCAAGGATCCGGATCCGCGGATTGCGCACGCGCTGCCAATACACTGCCGGCACGACGATCAGCACATCGAGGATCAGCACCGCGAACGCCATAAGCACCGTGCGGACGAAGGCGGCACGCAGCCGCTCATCGGCGAATGCCTCACCCCAGTGGCTGGTCGTCCAGATGTCGGGCAGCACATTCGAGGTCCATCGTCCGGAGAACGAGTAGAAGAGGACTGCGATCATCGGGATGGCGAAGTAGAGCAGGACCAGCAGCAGGAATGCCCAGCGGCCGATCTTCCCGGCTAGTTGAACCATCGCAGCGCCCGCCTCAGCATCCATCGATAGGCCAGCAACGAGGCGCAGGCCATGATCAGCAGGATCACCGCGAGCACATAGGCCCGCTCTTCCTTGCCCGCGCCGGTGTTGAGCGTGAGCCCGATCTGCAGGGTGATCATCCGCAACTCGCCGGTGGTGCTCGCCGTGCGCCCGAGGGCGTAGGCGAGGCCGTAGATGCCGATGGTCCACGTGAAGATCAGCAGGCATCCCGCGGCAAGGAATGGCGACAGCACCGGCAGACCGATGTATCGCCAGAATTGCCAGCGATTCGCCGAGCACGTCTCAGCCGCCTCCAACCACTCGCCGCGGACGATGGCCATCGCCGGCAGGGTGAGCAGCACGAAGAGTGGGACGTTGGTGTATTCATAGGCCATCACCAGACTGGTGAACGACCCGATCTCCGGAGGCACGAAGTTGAGCCCGGTGTTCTGGATGATCAACGTGAGCATGCCGAAGGTGCCGAGCGTCGCCATGTAGGCGAACGCCAGCCCGATGCCGCCGAAGTTCGCCGACACGTTCAGCAGCGAGAGCCACACCGAACGCTTGCCGGTGAACATCCGCGACACGATCCATGCGAGCGGTCCGCCGATGACCAGAGAGATCAGGGCGCAAATCACACCGAGCCGCACGCTCGTCACGACGGCGCGCACGCTCCCCTTGCTCTGCAAGGTGTCGATCCAGTACTCGAGCGTCCAGCCCTGCCAGAACTCTGCGGTCCAGAAGCGGAGATTGGTCGGGTTGCTGTTGAAGCTGTGGACGACGAGTTCAATCGTCGGCAAGACGAGAAAGAGCAGCGAGAGGATGAGCAACGGGAGGGCTGGCAGCCAAGCTGCCAGCCCACCACCGATGCGATCCATCACGCTACGGGATTGCCCTGTGGGAGTGGGCGTCCCGGTGGTGGATTGAAGGGTTGCCCCTTCACTAGCCACCAAGAACCTCTTCGTCCCACGTCTCGGCGATCTTCTCTGCGCTGATCCCGGTGAAATTCTCGATGACGATGACGTCCTTGTACTGCTCCTCCGGCAGCCAGTTCGCCTTCGCCTCTTCCGGGAGCTCCATCTTGCCGAGGACGTAGCGGATCGGGCGGGCGCCGAAGCGCGCGAACGCCGCCGCAGCCTCCTCGTCGAGGACGAAGTTGAGGAACGCCTTGGCAGCGTCCATCGTGGCGCAGTTGTACTTGTTCACGATCAGCGCCGAGGGGGCGTAGATCGAGACACCCGGGATCACCACCTGGGCGTTGATCCCTTTCTCCTTGAGCGCATTCACCGCGGCCTGCGCATTGAAGTCGTAGCGCATCCATGCCGCGATCTCGCCCTTCTCCAAGAGGTCAATCGAGGAGTCGGCTGCGTTGTACTGCTGAATGATCTGCTTGGCGAACTCGATGCCCGGCTCAAAGTTCTCGGCATCGCCGCCATGCGCGTAGTTCCATGCGAGGAAGGTGGTCTGCGCGGTGCCCGAGGAGCGCGGGTCGCCCGGGCTGCCGACCTTGCCCTTCCACTCCGGGGCGAGCAGGTCATCCCACGTCGCGGGGATGCTCGGTGCGGCATCGACATTCACCACCAGCGCCGGGACGCCGGCGTAGGTCGCGACCCAACCACCATTGGCGCCGAAGTAGCCTTCGGGCAGATCGGCGGCCAGCGGCGGCAGGTAATCCGGGGTGACCCCCTTCTCGGTGGCGATCGGGCCGAAGGTCATGCCGATGTCCGCGTAGGTCGCGATCGGGTTGGCCTTCTCGGCATCGAACTTGGTGATCTCCTCGAGGGAGCTCATGTCGGTGTCGATGTGCTTGCCATCGGTGATCCCGAGTGACGCCTGGAAGGCCTTGAAGACCTCGCCGTAGTTCGCCCAGTCATCCGGCATGCCGTAGGACGAGAGTTCCTTCGCCTGCTCCGCCGCCTTCGCCATGTCGGGCTCAGCAGACCAGTCGCACTCTTCCTGCGCGAACGCGGAACCGAGCGACACCCCCGGCACCCAGGAGATCGCGCCGGCAGCAGCGGCCGCCTGCAGAATCCGTCGACGTGTGATGGAACGATCGATCATCGCGGGGATCCTCCTCGAGTTCACTACGCCTTCGCGACGCACGTTGTCGGTCATGTCCGACGCCGCGAGGGTACACCGCTGTACGGGCAGATTGTTAATCGGATCGTTAAACGCTGCAACGGGGTGGCTGGAGCGTCTGACCGCGGGGCAACCGTGGGCGAGTAGGCACGCTGGGCCTCGCCGAGACACGGGGTCGGCAGCGGGGAGACGGCGCGACCGCTGGTTAGCGCGTCCCAGGTCCGAGCGATGCCTCGTAGGCCTCTCGGTAGCGCACGCCGAGCACCAGCGCATCCCGGATCTGCTGCGGCACGAAGGGCTTCGGGACGACCAGCACGGGCCATTCCGGGGTGCCGTGGAGGGGCGCCAAATCCTCCGCGTAGGCGGTGACGGCGACCAACGGAGTCGAGGGCCAGCGGCGCCGCGCGGCGCGAATGAACTCCAGCCCGTCGTCGGCGGTCGGCACGTGGACATCGCTCAGGATCATGACGATGTCGGGATCAGCGGCGAGCAGTTCCATCGCTTCGGCGGTGGTGGTTGCGGTCACCGCCGCGGCACCCACCGCGCTCACGTACTCAGCGAGGACCATGGCGACATCCGGCTCGTCTTCCAGGACCAACACCTGGGGCCGAGACTGCCGCCGCACGAACGTGCCGCGCCCCTGCTCACGTCGTACCAGCCCCTCGTCCTCGAGACGCTTCAGCACCTGGCGCATGGTGAGCGGCGCAACGCCGTAGCTCGCCGCGAGATCGGCATGGGAAGGCAACTTGGTGCCTTCCGGCAGATCTTCCCGCAGGATACGCTGACGCAGTGCCTCAAGCACGCGGTTGGCACGAGGTCCGATTCCGTAGGCGGCCAATGCTCGGTCCTTGCTTGGAAGCGTCCACTCCGGGGAGCGATGGCAGGACAATAGCACACGGCTTGCCATCCATGGACGCGAATGGCCGCCGTCGCTTGTGCCTCCATCCATGCACACGCACCGAGGCCGGGCGCTGGGTGTCCCCCACTCCCCATCGGAGCGGCATCAGGGCCGCTGAGGCTTGACGCGCTCCCCCGGGCGCGACACCCTTCCTCACTGTGACGACGCCATCTGATCCCACCAGCGCCACACCGGAGCCGCCTGGATCGGCCAAGGCATCCCCGGATGCGCCCATCGTGGCCATGGCGCAGATACCCGGTGATGACCCGTTTGGCAGCCCCACCTGGGTGAGTGGCCATTTCTTGCGTCTCTACGGTGTGGACCCACGCGAGTCGACCACGCCGTTCCCGGAATGGGCGTCCTTCATCCACCCCGAAGACCGTGCTGCCGTCCTCTCCCACCCCCCCACACCGGGGCATCCCGAATGGCGCTCAGACTATCGCCTCGTGCGGAACGACGGCGAGATCGTTCCCGTGCATGACGTGCGCATCGCCGTGACAGAGCCCCACACCGGCGTCGTCCATTGGCAGGTGGTCATTGTCGAGCAACCATCGCGTTCCCCTGCCGCCATCGCGATGGAACGTGCCGCCCGCCGTGACCAGGCGCTGCAAATGCGCCAACCGCTCGCGATGTATGTCCTGGAAACGACGCTCGACGTCACCAAGGAACGATATCGGGTCAACCAAGCGATGGTGGACCTCCTCGGGTACTCCATGGAGGAATGGGTGGATGGGCGCGGCACCTGGTACCGCATGATCCATCCGAACGATCTCGAGCGAGTGCTCGAACAGGAGCGGCTCACCGATCACACGCGCCTCCCCTTCGCTTGCGAGTATCGCGTCACCACGAAGGACGGTCGCCTGCTCTGGATCCGGGATCAGTCGATGTTGATGGATCTGCTTCCCGGCGGGGTCGAGGTCTGGCACGGTGTGATCGTTGACATCTCCGAGCAACGTGCCCAACTCGAGCAACTGCACGAAGCGGATGTGCTCCTCCGCTCGATCATCGCCAACAGCCGCGACGTGATCATCGTTGCGCGCCGCGATGGCGGCCGTTCCTTCGTCAGCCCCTCGATCACCACCCTGCTCGGGATCCCGATGGAGGATTTCCCCGACATCGATCCCTTGCAATTCGTCGCATCCGACGATGCGGCGACGCTCATTTCGGCAATCCGCGCCTGCTGGGAAAGCGGTGCCTCGCTCGGTCCCCTCAACGTGCGCGCCCGGCACGTCGACGGAACCTGGAGGACGCTTGAACTGGTGGGCAGCCCGCATTTCGACGATCCGGTCATCAACGGCGTCGTGATCACCGTGCGCGACATCAGTGATCGCGCCGCTGCGATCGACGCCCTCCGCGAGAGCGAACGCCGCACGCGCGCCTTCGCCGATGCCACGCTAGACGGGGTGCTCGGTATCGATGAGCACGGCCGCATCACCGATTTCAACCCTGCTGCGGAGCGCATCTGGCACCTCTCCCGTGACGAAGCCATCGGCCATCCGGCCACGGACTTCCTCACCCTCCCCGGGTGGGGCAGCGGCGATGACATGGCGTTCGGTGTTGCACCAAACACCACCATGCTCAACCGCCGCATCGCCTCGCAGGGGCTGCGGGCGAACGGCGAGGCGTTCCCGGCCGAGGTGTCGCTCGTCCCGATGCCGGTCGCCGGGCGACCGTGGTTCGCCGGGTTCGTCCGCGATCTCACCGAGCAAGTCGGGATGGAAGCCGCTTTGCAAGCCAGCGAGGAGCGCTTCCGCGGGGCGTTCGAGCATGCGCCGATCGGGATGGTGGTGCTTGATCCCAGCGGACACATCATGGAGGCAAATCGCGCCTTCCAGCACCTGCGCGCATCCGATGCGGGAATCGTCGGGGTCGCGCTCCAGTCGCTGCTGATCGCCGCCGACCAGGCGTGGTTTGCCGAGGAACTCGAGCGGCTCCACGCCACCACCTCCGAGGCGACTGCTGGCATCTGTCGCCTGCAGCGACAGGGCGCACCGGACATGTGGGTCACCCTTGCCATCGCCCCGATCCGCGATCGCGAGAGCCGCATCGCCCGTTTCGTCTGCCAGATCGTCGATTTGACCGAGCGCATGGAGTCGGATCGGATCAAGAACGATTTCGTGGCGACGGTCTCCCACGAATTGCGGACGCCGCTCACCGCCATCGCTGGATTCGTCGATCTGCTCTCCTCCGGGGTCGCCGGGCCGATGAACGACACCGCCGTGCGCTACCTCGACGTCACGAACAAGAACGTGCGCCGACTCAGTGCGCTCATCGAGGATCTGCTCGACGTCTCCCGCATGGATGCCGGGCGGATGGAACTGCGCATGGCAACCATGCCGCTCGAGACGAGCATCACCGCGGCGCTTGAGGTCGTCTCCCCGATGATCACTGACAAAGCGCAGCACCTCACGATCGACATCGCCGATGACCTCCCTGCCGTGCGCGGCGACAGCGAACGCCTCACCCAGGTGATCACCAATCTGTTGTCCAACGCCAATCGGTACACCCAGGAGGGTGGACAGATCCTGCTGCGTGCCTCGGCACCCGATGGTGTCGTGCGGGTGGAGGTCACCGACAGCGGCATCGGCATCGCGGCCGATGAGCAGGGCCGCATCTTCGACCGCTTCTACCGCAGCGCCGAGGCACGCAAGCGCGTCGTGGGCGGAACAGGACTCGGGCTGGCCATCGCCAAATCCCTGGTGGACCTCCACGGGGGAACCATGGGCTTCACCAGCGAGCACGGCCGCGGCTCGACCTTCTGGTTCACCATCCCGATGGCCGACCCCAACCCTTGAGCCTGCCTCGTCGTGCTTTTCGGCGCGTCTGCGAAGATGCCCGGGTGAGACCGCACCATCAACGCACGGAGGCTCGGGATGACCGCTGATCTGCTCTTCCCCGCGGGATTCCAATGGGGCGCATCAAGTTCCGCGTATCAAATCGAGGGCGCGGTGCGCGAGGGCGGTCGGGAGGAATCCATCTGGGATGTCTTCTGCCAGCGCCCCGGCACGATCGCCGACGGCTCCTCCGGCGAGTTCGCCTGCGACGGCTACCACCGCACCCGCGACGACATCGCCATCATGAAAGACCTCGGCCTGACCTCGTACCGATTCTCCATCGCCTGGCCACGCATCATCCCGACCGGTCGGGGCGCGGTGAATCAGGCAGGGATCGACCACTACAAGCACTTCGTCAACGATCTCCTCGAGGCGGGCATCCGGCCGATGGTCACCCTCTACCACTGGGACCTGCCTCGGCCATTGCAGAGCCACGGCGGCTGGGCGAGCCGTGACACCGCCGCCCGCTTCGGCGAGTACGCCCACGTCGTCGCCCGCGCACTGGCGCCGGAAGTGACGGATTGGAGCACCATCAACGAACCCTCGATCGCCTCCTTCCTCGGCTGCTATCTCGGCATCCACGCACCGGGCATCCGCGACCTGAAGACCACCCTCGCGACGGCGCACCACCTGCTGCTGGGCCACGCGGAGGGGATGGAAGCCCTGCGCGCCGAGATGCGACCGGGCAGTCGCGCCGGCATCGTGCTCGTGGTGCAACCGGTCGAACCGGCGACGGACAGCCAGGCCGATCTCGAAGCCGCTCATCGCACCGACGGTTTCATGAACCGCTGGTTCCTCGACCCGCTCTATCGCGGCACCTACCCCGACGACATGGTCGAGATCTTCGGGGACGCCATGCCGGAGATCGCGAACAGTGATTTCGCCCGCATCTCCCAGCCGACGGATTTCCTCGGACTCAACTACTACTCGCCGATGGTGATGCGCTGGGATCCCTCGATGGCCCCGCTCCACGGCATGATGGCGCAACGCCCCGGCGCACCCACCAATCACCTCGGGTGGACCATCGATCCCAACGGACTCCATCAGGTCCTGATGCGCCTCCACTCCGAGTACCAGGTGGGTGAGATGGTGATCGCCGAGAACGGCGGCTGCTTCCAAGACCACCCCCGCGAGCGACTCGACGGCACCCTCGAGATCGACGACCGA
>JAPOLF010000007.1 GCA_029977305.1 bacterium
CACGGAACGTGCGGTGCCGCTGGCGCTGTACTACTTCCACGACGGGACGCTCCACTTGACGGTGGATGATCGTGGACGGTTGGTGAAGGACTTCCCGCACACCGGGGGCGAGGCGCGGAGGCAACCACCACGCGGGGCGCGCAGCAATCGGCGGGCCGGGGACCGAGCGGCGATCGAACTCGATGAGCCGCAGCCGCGCGAGATCATCGACGCACTGGCGAAGCTGGACATGCTGCCGGCGATCTACTTCCTGTTCAGCCGCAATGACTGCCAGACGTTCGCCGAGCGACTGGCGGCAGCACGGCCGGGAATGATCGGCCCGATGCAGGCAGCATTGATCGATCAGACGATCGAAGCGGTGCTTGCGGGCCTGCGGCCGGAAGATCGTGATCTCGAGCAGGTGAAGGTGATCACGTCGCTGGCGCGACGAGGCATCGGATTCCACCATGCGGGGCTGCTGCCGATCCTGAAGCAACTGGTGGAGGTGCTGTTCGGGCGGGGGTTGATGGAAGTCGTGTTCGCGACCGACACCTTGGCCTTGGGCGTGAACATGCCTGCGCGGACCGTTGTCATCGGGCGGATGAGCAAGTGGGACGGGCGACGGCGACGGGCGCTGATCCCGAATGAATTTCAGCAGATGGCAGGGCGGGCGGGCCGACGCGGGATGGATCGCTTCGGGCACGTGGTGGTTCCCTACTCGCCGTGGTTCACCTTCCGGGAGTCGCTGGAGATCGCGACCGGGGAGTTGCATCCGGTGCGCTCGGCCTTCGCGATCCGGTACAACACGGTGCTGAATCTCTGGGACCCGCCGGATGGAGAGCGGGTGCGATCGATGCTGCAGCAGAGCCTCGACCAATTCCAAACGAGCCAACGGGTGCGGCAACTCGAGGCGCAAATCGCCGCAGCGGCACTCGAGGCTGCGGCCGTGCCGACCGGGTGTCTGCTCGGCCTAGAAGATGGCGAGGACCTGCTCGAAGGGTATCGGCAGGTGAATCGTGCGCTGACCTCGGCACAGGGGCGGGAGAAGCGGATCGCCGACGAGACCACGGCGCTGTCGCTGCGTTTGGAGACGTCGACACCCTGGCCAGAGCCGGGTCGGCAAACGTTGCGGCGGGGGTTCCGCACCGCACAACCCGGGTTGGTGGCGCACCTGCGCGACGAGGGGTGGGGTGTCTATCTCGGGGCGACCGAGGGGCAGCCGATCGGGCGATTCCTCGTCCGCGAGCGGATCGTGCCGCTGCTGGAGTACCGGAACATCGACCACCTCACCGAGCACGTGGTGGTTCTGCCCGAGGCGTTGGTGGATCCGGCGCAGGGGGCGGCGCAGGCAAGCGAAGTGATCACGGATGAGGAACTGACCGCGATCTGGGATGCAGTGACGATGCTCGGCCTGCCGGACCTCGATGCGCAGTTGGTGGAGCATCGGCTGCGAGAAGAGATCTTGGTCAAGGAGGATGCGGCGCGACTGAACATCGAGCGGGCAGAGATCGACACAGAGCTGGCGTCGTTGCATGCAGAGCGTGCTGCGCATCCGTGTCACATCTGCGAACGACGCAAGGAGCACCGCGATCTGATCGAGCTGGCTGACCGGTTGGTGAAGGATCAGCGGCACCTCGAGGGGCGGCTCGAACATGAGATCGATGCGGAGGAGGAGCGCATCCGCGGCGTGATCCGAGGGATTCGCAATGTGTTGCATCGCTTCGGGTATCTGCATCGCGGCTATCCGACCGAGAAGGCCGACATGTTGGCGGAGGTGTTCGACAACGACGGGTTGATCCTCTGCGAGGCGATCGATCGCGGGATGCTCGACGGGTTGAAGCCGGAGGAGCTGGCCGAGGTGTTCTCGTGGTTCTCGTTCGATCGGGAATTCCGGTACTCGAACACCTTCGTGCTGGGGGACCGGCTGACGGCAGCGCGACGGCGGCTGGAGGAGATCGAGCGGGCCGTGCTGGGCGAGGAGCGAGCTGAAGGGCTTGAGATCTCGGACGGGCACAACCCGAATTTCTACGGAGCGGCGCGGGCGTGGTGCCTCGGCAGCACGATGGCAGAGATCGGCGAGCGGCTCGAGTTGAGCGAGGGCGATCTGGTCGTCACGTTCAACAAGACGATCGACCTGATGCGGCAGCTGCGAGAGATGCTGATGAACATCGCGCCGGAGCATCCGGTGCGGTTCGGACTGGCGGCGGCCGAGCACTTGATGAAGCGGGACATCGTGGCGCAGTCGTTGGCGATCGGGTTCGCGCCGGTTGCGTTGCCAGAGGTCTCGGCTGCGGAACTCGAGGCAGCGAAGGCGGAGGTGGCGGCGGCTCGACCAGCGCGTGCACCGCGCAAGGCTGCATCGCCAAAGGCCAAGCCCGGTTCGACTGGCGACGAGAAGCCCAAGCGCGCCACGCGAACCGCGAAACCGAAATCGGAGTCGGACACTGCGCCAACAGCTGCGCCGCCGAAACGCACCCGGAAATCGGCTGCGCCGAAGCCGAAGGAACAGACATCGGCCACGGCGGAGAAGAAGCCATCTCGCGGCAAGCAGTCGGCGCGTGGTGCGGCAGATGTCACGGAGCCTGCAGCGAAGCCCGTGCGGAAGCGGGCACCCAAGGCTCAGCCGGACTGATCGCTCAGCGCACCATCCAGCCGAGCACGGCAAGGGCAGCAATCACCAACACCACATTGAGCATGAGGGCGATGCGCAGTCGCTTGACGTGTTCTTGGGGCGCTTCACGCAGGGCTTGCCAGCCGAACCACGAGGTCACCACAAGCGCGAGGATGAGCACCACGAGCGCGGCCTGAAAGCCAAACATCAACGCCACGAACGGGGCGGCGATGGTGCCAACGGACATCACGCAGCCGATGGTGCGTTGGCGTGATGGCGGTGCCTGATCCATCGCGATCCTCACGTGAGCAGCGGGTTCCTTCGAGCGAGACCATGAGGTCGTCGCCGCTCGGGTAGCATAGGCGGAGTGCGCAGAAGTTGACAGTGGACGAGGAGGACGGGTGATGCAGGACAAGGCAGCAGGATCGGCGAGTCCGGTTGAGTGGAATGCCGCGGTGTATCACCGCGTCTCCAACCCGCATGTGGACTGGGGCACTCGGGTGCTGGCGCGGGTGCCGCTTCGGGGCAATGAGGTGGTGCTCGACGCCGGATGCGGCACTGGTCGGCTGACCGGGCAATTGCTCGAGCGGCTGCCCGAAGGTCGGGTCTATGCGATGGATCGATCCTCCAACATGCTGGAGCAGGCCCGGGCTCATCTCGAACCGGCGTACGGTGATCGGGTGATCTTCCTCGAGCAGGACTTGCGTTCGATTGATCTGCCTGAGCCGGTCGATGTGGTGTTCAGCACGGCCACGTTCCACTGGTTGCTCGATCACGATGCCTTGTTCCGAGACTTGCTCGCCGTGCTGAAGCCGGGTGGGCACCTGATCGCGCAGTGCGGGGGCGGACCGAATCTGGCGCGCTTGGCGGGTCGCCTCGATGGGCTGGTCGCGGTGATGGAAGGCGCTGAGGCGCTGCAAGGGTGGTCGGGACCGTGGGAGTTTTCCTCGGACGTGACGGCGAAGGAGCGCATGGAGCGAGCCGGGTTCGTGGATGTCGCAACCTCGTTGGAGGAAGCACCGACGTTTCTCGATGACGCGGAGACCTACCGCGAGTTCGTGCGGACGGTGATCATGCGGGCGCACCTCGATCGCCTCGGTGATGAGGCGCTTGGAAACGTGTTGCTCGATGAATTGACGGAGATGGCGGCCGCGGACGATCCGCCATTCTTCCTCGATTATTGGCGGCTCAATCTGGCGGGAAAGCGGCCGGGATGACCGGGCGCGCAGTCAACCTGGTCATCCCAGATGCTGCGTCGATGCAGCACCTCGGGCAGCGCATGGCCTCGCACTTGACCGGGGGCGATGTCGTGCTGTTGCACGGCGATCTCGGGGCTGGGAAGACCACGTTGACCCAGGGGATCGCGGCCGGGCTCGGGGTGACCGGCGCGGTGGCAAGTCCGACGTTCACCTTGGCCAATGAGTACCGGGGGCGCATCCCGTTGCGGCACGTCGATCTCTACCGCTTGCGGGAGGAAGAAGTGGCGGACCTCGGGTTTGTTGAGTGGATGGACGATCCAGCGACCGTGACCGTGGTGGAGTGGCCGGAGCGGGCGGTGAACCTGTTGCCGGTGCGGTACGTGCTCGTGGAGATCATCCACGGGGAGCCGGGATCGCGGATCGTGACCTTGACCCCAGTCGGGGAGTTTCCATGGCTTGGGCAACTCGCGGAGGGTGCATGAGCGGCGAGTCCCCCACCCTGCTGGCGATCGACACGGCCACGGAGCAAGCCGGGGTCGGGGTGTTGGCGGATGGGAGGGTGACCGCGCTGTCTTGGCACGCGGGGCGCAACCACACGGTGATGCTGATGTCCTCCGTGCATCAGGCGATGACGCTGGCTGGGATCGTGCCGAATGATCTGGATGGCGTGGTGGTGTCGCTCGGACCAGGGACGTTCACCGGGTTGCGGGTGGGCATGGCGACGGCAAAGGGATTCGTGCTCGGGGCGGGATTGCCGCTGATCGGGGTGCCGACGCTGCACGCCGCGGCGCTGCCGTGGCTCGGCGGTGACGCGGAGGTGACGGCCGTGGTGCACGCCGGACGCGGACGACTCGTCTGGGGAACGTACGCGGGGGATGCGATTGATCCGCAGGAGATTGCTCCGGCGTGCAATGGGACGCCCGAGGAGTTGATCGCGGCCCTGGGCACGCGCGAGTCGGCACAGGTGGTCACGGGAGAAGTCGATGGGACGGTCGCGCTGGCACTCTTGGGTTTAGGGGTGCAGGTGCCGGCCGCGCCTTTGCGAGTGCGGCGCCCGGAGGCGCTGTTGACCGTTGGCGCGGCGCGGTATGCGATCGGCGCCTTCGATGACGCGGCGTTGCTCGAACCGTTCTACCTGAGTCGATGATCGTTCACCGGGGACGATTCGGCGGTTGCCGATGGGGTCGCCACGGTGCGAACATCCGCGCATGAGTTCGCTGGCTGAGCCCACCACTCCCACGCCGACCGACCCGGACCGGCCGCGGTATCGGATAGAGGCGATGACCCTCGAGGACGTGCCAGAGGTGGCGCGGGTCGAGCGTCGGTCGTTCACGAATCCGTGGCCGACCTCTGCCTATCGGCGCGAACTCGGCAACCCGCAGCAGAATCACTACATTGTGCTGCGCTCGGCCGAACCGAGCCGCGAACAGGAGGATGCAGACTCGTCTTCGGCGCGGAGTTTCGGGCGGCGCACCTTTCTGCCGCTCAGTTTCGGGCGACGCGTTGGTGAGGAGGCAGCGGCGAAAGCCTCGCCTATTCTCGGGTTTGCCGGGATGTGGAATGCCTTCGACGAAGCGCATGTCACGACGATCGCGGTCGACGAGCCGTATCGCGGCGCTGGACTGGGAGAGTTGCTGTTGGCGGCGCTCTTCGACGAAGCCGGCAGGCGTGGCGCGAATTGGCTGACGCTCGAAGTCCGGGTGTCGAATGATCCGGCCATCGCCCTGTACACGAAGTGGGGATTCACGATTCAGGGCACCCGAAAGCGGTACTACAGCGACAACAACGAAGACGCCCACGTGATGTGGTCGAAGGCGATCAGTGATCCGGTCTATCGGCATGATCTTGCGATCCTGCGGCATCGGCTGTTGCAGCGGATCGGGGGACCGGTCGAAGGATTCCCGACCGAGCAGCCGGCGCATCAGATCGTCGAGACGAGCGGGCAACCGCCGTGGGGCTCCGGAGGATGAGGTGATCGTCCTCGGGATCGAAACCTCTTGTGATGAGACGGCCGCGGCGGTGGTGCTGGGTGGGCAGCGGGTGCTGGCGCACGTGGTCGCGTCGCAGATCGATGCCCATCAGGTCTTCGGCGGAGTGGTGCCGGAGCTGGCGGCGCGGGCGCACATCCCGGCGATCATCCCAGTCGTGGAGCAGGCTCTTGCGGACGCTCAGATCACCCGTGGCGAGATCGATGTCATCGCGGTGACCAACGGCCAGGGATTAGCGGGGTCGCTGCTGGTCGGGATGAACACCGCCAAGGCGTTGGCGTATGTGCTCGATCGGCCGATGGTGAGCGTCAATCACCTCGAGGCGCATGTGTATGCCAACTGGTTGAGTCTCCCGGGTGAGGCGCCCCCTCCGGCGCCAACGTTTCCCCTACTGTGCCTGCTGGTGTCGGGAGGACACACGGAACTGATCCTGATGGAGGGACACGGGCGCTATCGGCACCTCGGGCGCACGCTGGATGACGCGGCAGGCGAGGCATTCGACAAGTCGGCACGCTTGTTGGGGTTGGGGTATCCGGGCGGACCGTCCATCCAACGGGCGGCCGCCACCGGGAACCCTCAGGCTTTCGCGCTGCCGCGCGCGGACTTGGGCGGCACGGACGATTTCAGTTTCTCCGGACTGAAGACGGCGTTGCTGCGATTGGTGGAGCCCTATCGGTTGCCGGATGTGCCCGAGGCGGTCGAACCATCGCGGGGTCCGTTCAAGGAACATCGTCCGGCACGCTACCGGGAGGACATGCCAGTCGAGGACCTCGCCGCGTCATTCCAGCTGGCGGTGGTGGAACCGTTGGTGGAGAAGACGGTGCGGGCCGCTGAAGCGCATGGCGTGCGCACGGTATTGCTGGCCGGGGGGGTGGCTGCGAATCGGTTGTTGCGGACGACGTTGGAAGCGGCTGTGGCAGAACGGTTGGCTTCGGACGTGGTGTTCCGATGTCCGCCATTCACCTACTGCACCGACAATGCCGCGATGATTGCCGGAGCCGGGTACTTCGCGCTGCGGCGCGGAGATCAAGCCGGCTGGGAGGCGGACATCGCGCCGCGTTTGCCGATCACCGGCGCGGTAGGTTGATTCCGATCGCGATCACGCGTCAGACGAAGGGAGATGCCCATGGATCGCTCGATGCTGGCTGAGATGCTCACCTTCGCGGAGGAGACGGCGCGGGCAGCGGGCGGCATCCTGCGCGATCGGTTCGGGAAGGACCATGACGTCGTCTTCAAGGGGACGATCGACATGGTGACCGAGGCGGACAAGGCATCGGAGGCGTTGATCGTCGAGCGGATCCGTGCGGCGTATCCGGAGCATGACCTGCTCGGCGAGGAGGGGGCGCGGGGGACGGCGTCGGCCTCAGGATTGCAATGGATCATCGACCCGCTCGACGGGACGACCAATTTCGCGCACCACCTGCCGACCTTCGCGGTGTCAATCGGTCTGGAGCAGCATGGGAGGTCTCTCCTGGGAGTCGTTTATGACCCGATGCGCGAGGAGTGTTTCACGGCAGCACGCGGGGAGGGCGCACGGCTGAACGGGCAACCGATCCATGTGTCATCCACCCCGGAGTTGATTCGGTCGATGTTGGTGACCGGATTTTCCTACGACCGGGAGACACGGCTGAAGCAGGCGCACCTGTGGCGGGTGTTCATCCCGCAGGTGCAAGCGATTCGGCAGACGGGATCGGCGGCGCTGAACCTGTGCTATCTCGCGGCGGGGCGGTTCGACGGGTACTGGGAGCGCGGGATCTCGGCATGGGATGTGGCGGCGGGGGCGTGCATCTTGCAGGAGGCGGGTGGCATGGTCACCGATTTGGACGGTGGGCCGTTTTCCTCGGCGGATCGGGTGATTCTCGGCTCGAACGGTCTGCTCCACCCGGCGATGCTGGAGATGATCCGCATGCACGGGGAGTTCCCGCCGGAGGGTGTGACGTCCTGACCCGAGGGGAAACCCGGTAGAATCACGTTCGTGCCCCGGAAGTGCGGGGTGGAGCGCGACGTCCGTCCAGACCAGCCGGCCATCGGTGCGGAGGTTCAGATGAAACTCATCGTCGCGATTGTCCAGGATGACGACTTCACGACCCTGCAGGATGCGCTGATCGCGGCCGGCCATCGGTTCACCACGGTGAGCACGACGGGATCGTTTCTGCGCACTGGCAACACCAGCCTGATCATCGGCACCGAGGATGAGAAGGTCCCCGATGTGATGAGCCTGCTGCGGCAGACGTGCCGGAAGCGGACGCAGGTGGCTGTCCCCTACTCTCCCGCGCTGGAGCCGGGGCTGCTGTACATGCCGGAGAACTTCGAAGTTGAGGTAGGCGGCGCGATCGTGTTCGTCTTGGACGTGACGCGGTTCGAGCGCCTGTAGGGATTACCCCGATGGGTCATTCGGCGGCAGCCTGCCGCGCAGCGGAGGGTGGAACGTGTCCGTTTCAGCATGGGTTGATCGAGTGTCCAAGGACGACGTGCTGGAGATGGCACGGAACCTGATCGCGATCCCGAGCGTGAGCGGGGAAGAGCGAGCGGTGATGGAATGGGTGCACGGCTGGTGCGTCTCCCGGGACATCCCGGTGGAGATCGTCTCACTGGACGAAGCACGCCCGAATCTGGTGATCACGGTCGGGGATCCGACCTCTGGCCCGATCGTCGCGATGAACGGGCACCTTGACACGGTGCCAATCTCCGATCCGGGAGCGTGGAAGACCGATCCGTTCGACCCGGTGATCGGTGTGGACGGAAGGAAGCTCTTCGGTCGCGGATCATCGGACATGAAGAGCTCGACCGGGGTGATGATCTACCTGATGGGGTTGTTCAAGGACGCCAAACTGGATGGGGCGCTGCAGGCGCACATCGTCTCGGATGAGGAGACGAGCGCGACCTACGGCACGATTCACGTGCTGAACGAGGTGGCGTCGGGGCGGTTGCCGCGCCCGGATTACTGCCTGATCGGCGAGAAGAGCGACCTCAAGGTGCGGAACGCGGAGCGCGGGCTGGTCGCGTTCGATGTGACGGTGTTCGGGCGGGCGTCCCACACTGCGGCGGCGCGGGTGACCGGGATCAACGCAATCGCAAAGGCCTCGAAGGCGGTCTTGGCGTTGGAGAAGGACCTCGACAAGTTCCATCCCGCGGTGGGGAAGCCGGTGATCAGCATCAACCTGATCAGTGCCGGCGTGGCGCACAACGTGGTACCCGGCGAGTGCACGTTTTCGATCGATCGCCGGTTGATCCCCGGGGAGACGGTGGAGTCCGCCTTGGCGGAGATCGTGGAGACGCTCGACGGGATCGCGGCGACGGACCCGGACTTCCGCTATGAGATCGTCACGAACCCGGATGGGAACGCGATCCCGGCGAATATCACCGACGAGGGGTCGCCACTGGTGCGGGCGGTGCAGGAAGGCGTGCGTGAGGTGACCGGGGCGGAACCGGAGTACTTCGTGGCGTGGGCCGGGGCGACGGACGGACGGTTCTACCGGATGGCCGGCATCGACACCGTGGGTTACGGTCCCGGCGGGGAGAACGCGCACGGGGCGAATGAGGCGGTGTACATCGATGATCTCATCACGGAGGCGCGAGTATATGCGGCGACGATCGCGCGGCTCTTGAACGCGCGCTGACGGCGGCCATTCGTGACCACATGCAAGACGCCCCGGGAGTCGAATGACTCCTGGTGCGTCTTCTTGCGGTCTGGGTCGATTACTCCTCGACGTTGAATGGGAAGCCATCCGGGAAGGCTATATCACCGGGAGTTGATCCCGAGGTGTCGCCGCCGGGGACCGGGAAGCTCGGGATCTCGGTCGGGCCGTCCCCGCCGAGGTTCGGGAATCCATCGGGCAGGTTTGCAGGTTCTGCTCCGCCCAGCGGTGGAACGACGCCGGTGGCTCCCGCATTGGACCCTTCTTCGCCAGGGGCGACAGGGACGAACTCGCGGCAGGCGCACTGATAGCCGTCACAGGAGCAGTCGCAGCACTTGTAGTACCCGCGGATGCGGCCCTCGACCTGATCGGTGTAACTGCAGGTGGCCGAGCACCAGCACCCACCGACGTAGCGCCACGATTCGTCGACTTCACATCCACCGGAGCACACCGACCCGGAGCAGTACGACTCGGAGATGGAATTGCAGTACGTACCGTTCGGCGGGTTGCAGGTGCAGTCACCCAAGGTGACGTAGGAGCAAGCAACCGCCAGCGAGCTGCGGCGTCGGAACCCCTCAACGGAGAACGCGGCGACGGCACCGAACACTGCCGCTGCGGCGCGCTTGACGGCGGTGCGGCGATTGATGGTGCGCGCGAGTTCTTCGCTGGCGCGGCTGATCACGGTCATGTTGTGGTGTCCCTCCCGTCCCATTGCTGTGCGTAGGATCACGAATGATGTGCCACCCCGTCAAGTGGCTTCCGAGTGGCGAGGATCCCTACCTGGCTTGGATTGCGGCGGCGGCGTCTTGGAGGCCGGCAGATTGGAGGAGCATGCGCATCCGGGCGGGGTCGCTGCAGAGCCCCTTGGCGAGGACGCGGCCGTCTGGGCCGATCACGAATCCGAAGGGCGTGACGCGGACCCGGAAACGCGGGAAGGACCCGCTGCCGTCGTCGGCGATGGTCTGGAAGGTGGGGTGGTGCTTGTCGACCATGCGGACAGCCTCCGACTTGGGGCCTTGGACGACGGTGGCAACGGTGACATTGGTTTTGGCGTTGGCGAGCTGCTGGGCGAACGGCATGATCGCGGAGCACGGCTCGCAGTCCGGCGAACCGAACAGGAGCATCTGGTAGGAACCGGTCTTGGGCTGCCAGCTCGCGTTGGCGCCGTTGGCCTCTATGCCACTGATTGCGGGAGCCTCGGCGCCAAGCGGGAGGCCGTCACGCTGAACGCCTTCGAGGGTTCCGAGCGACATCATGCCGAAGTGCCGGTAGAGGAGCAGCAGCAACGCTCCCAGGGCCAGCACCAACAGCCAGAGGACGATGTAGGAAACCAACCAGAAACCGGTCATGTGGACACCCCGTGACTACTCGCCGCCATCCGGGAGGCGACCTTCGCTGATGACGAGATGGCTCTGCACCATCCGGAACGCTTGGACAAGGGCGACGATCATGAGGGCGGATGTCGCGGCGACCACGGTGGGCCACGACATGCCCGGGAGCGGTGAGGTGAAGCGGCCGGCGAGCCACCATCCAGCGGCGGCAATGAGGATCAGGATGACATTGCGGGTGATGGTTCCGGTGCCGACCTTGCCCTCCCCGCCTCCGAAGCAACCGCAACGGACCGTGAGGCCGCGGCGATCGACCCAGACCATCCAGAGGGTGAAAACCAGCAAGAGCAGGATGGTGAGGAGGAAGGGCGCTTGGAGGTGCTCCGGCGGGGTGAGGAGAAGGCGGAGGGCGATGCCCACCTCGAGGATGGGTAGGCCCACCGCGACGACCTTCACTGCCCATTCCGGGAGGTAACTCAGGCGCAGTGCGGCAACGTATTGATCGGATTGGACGGCCTTGCCCGCGGCGGCCGTGACCAGCATGGCAGCGACCCCGAATTGGATGAGCACGAGCACAACGGTCACGCGGGTGTGTCCTTCGTTTGCGGGAAAGGTCCCCGGCGGATTCTGTGTCCGTGCACCGAGGTTGTCAAACCGGGTCGCTCAGGCAGAACCCTCACACCGGGGCAGCGCGCTGAGCTCCATCGATCAGGCAAGGAGATAGCGGCGGTACCACGCGGAGACGCGCTGCATGAGGTCGATTTGGTGCAATCGCTCCCGAATGCCATGGCCCTCACGGGGGTAGCGCACGAATTCCACCGGCACGCCGAGGAGTTTGAGGGCGCGGAAGAACTCGGCACCTTGGGTGGGGTGGACGCGGGCATCGGAATCGCCGTGGAGAATGAGGGTCGGGGTGGTGACATTGGCGACATCGCGGATCGGTGAGGCGGCCCAGTAGAGATCCATGTGGTGGTACGGGTGCCCGGGGAAGTATTGGAGGTTGGCACGCGGGATGTCGCCGGTGCCGTGATCGGCGATGACATTGGCAAGGCCGGCGCCCATGACGGCGGCCTTGAACATCGGGGTGCGGGTGATGGTGCGGGCGGTGAGGTAGCCTCCCCAACTCCACCCGCCGATGCCGAGGCGGTCGGGATCGGCGATGCCGCGCTCGACCATCGCTCGTGCGCCGCTGATGAGGTCGTCAGATTCCCCGCCGCCGACATCGTCTTGGAGCAGTTGTTGGAAGCGCGCGCCGTAGGCGGTGCTGCCGCGGGGATTGGGCAGGAGGGTGGCGATGCCGTCGGCGGCGAGCATCTGGGCCCAGTCGTGCCAGTTGAGCATGACACGGTCTTCCCACTGCCAGGACGGGCCACCGTGGATGTCGACCACCAATGGCAACGGCTTGTCAGGAGCGGCATCACGCGGACGGACGAGGATGCCTTCGATCTCGGTTCCGTCAACGGAGGTCCAGCGGACGATCTCGGCGGGGGCAAGGTGGTCACGGAGTTCAGCACCGAAATCGGTGACGGCGATAGCTTCACCACGCGCGGCACCGAAGTAGAGCTCTTCGGGTGTTGAGGAGTCGGACCAGATGAGGGCGAGGCGTGCCCCCGTGCGGGAGAGCGAGGCGGATCGGACCGAGCCCTTTCCGCAGAGGTTGGAAGGGCTGAGATCTTCGACGGCGCCGTCGGCGAGGGAGACGCGAAAGACGGATGCGTGCACGCGTTGGACCGCATGCGCAGCGATGGCGCCGGGGTCATCCGGGAGCGCGAACAGTTCCATCACCTCGGCATCCCAATGCGGGGTGAGCTTCATCCGCTCGCCCGTGGTGAGGTTGACGCGCCAGATGGTGCTGACGGGGTCCTCGCGACCGAGGGCGGCGGCGACGTAGCAGTCATCACCATTGATCACCGGGTTGTGCGCGGAGAGTGGGAACTCGGTGATCTTGCGCGGGATGCCACCAGTGAGGGCGATGTGCCAGATGGTGGTGTCGCTGAAGTACTCGTCCCATCCGGGGAATGGGGTGCTGGTGGCGACGAGGCCGGTGCCGTCCGGCAGCCAGCAACAGCTTCGCATCTCGCGATCGCCGGTGGTGAGGCAACGCGCCTTGCCGGTGGCGACCTCGATGACCCAGAGTCGGGTGTAGCGGTGCTCCTCTTCCACGATGATGCGGTCGTCCCGGTCCTCCTGGCGCTTCTTGCGAGCGGGGTCAGGGGCGTCGGTGACCAGGACGGCGATGAGGGTGCCATCGGGCGACCAGAGCGGATTGGAGAGGTCGCCGGTGAGGTCGCCGAGGGGGAGTGCTTCGCCTCCATCCATGGCGAGGAGATACAGCATCTGGACTTCGCCGGGCTTGGCACGATCGGAGAGGAACGCGAGGCGATCACCGGTAGGCGACCAGGTGGGTGAGGTGTCGGCATGGGTGCCGCCGGTGAATTGGCGGGCGGGCATCCCCTCGCGTGCGATCCAAATGGCCTGCTTCGGGTGCTCGTCCTTGCGGCCGAGCGGGGCGACGCAGTAGGCAACGGCTGTGCCATCTGGGCTGAGGGCGATGTCGAAGGCATGGCGGAGATCGGCGAGTGCCTCTGGGTTCACCGCGGGGGTGGTCACGGGTTGCCTCCTGACGACGATGCGACTGACACGGGTTCCGGTGCTGACGCGGTGTTGGGCGCGGTGGAGTCAAGGACGGGATCGGTCTCTGCCAAAGGTGTCGGTTGAGATTCCGATCGGTGGGGATGGTGCAGGGCCGGGATGGCGGGCGGCGGCGATGCCGAACCATCGGCAGGCGGCGACGTCCCGGCGGATGGATCGTTCGGGGCGACGCGTCGAATGAAGTAGGCGGCGATGGATGCGGTGAGATACCCGAAGACGCCCATGGCGTAGATGCGGAGGACCATGCCGATGACCCTCCCCCACCCCGACACGGGGTCGAGGCCGCTGTTGATGGTGGTGATCAGGGTGGCGGCCCACCAGACGGCATTGCCATAGGTGGTGAGGTCGGATCCGGGGTGATCGTGATCGACTTGGTACGTCATGGTCGCACCGACGAGCGTCACCACGATCGTGAGCAGGATCATGTAGCCCATGGCGCGGCCGGCGAACACACCCTGGAGGTTGTCGATGCCGCGGTCGACGACACCGAGGGCACGGGTGGCGGTGATGGCGCGAAGGGCGCTCACGGAGCGAAGCAGCCGCAGCGGGCGCAGGGCGGGAAGCACCATGGAAAGCGCAAGCAACCAGTTGCGCTTCAGGAAATCCCAGCGGTCGAGGGACAGAAGAAACAGGATGATGAAATCAATAGCGTAGATGTAGTAGATGCCGGCCTCGACCTGATTCAGGAATCGCCGATTGGCCTCCGACATGTCGGTGGCGGCAAAGTCGGCGGTCAGGCACACCAAGAACACGAAGCCGAGGAGCACCATGAAGGGCTCGGTGGTCTTCTCGATCCTCGCGCCGAGATCGGCACGGATTTCCCGCATGGTGCGCAGATCGGGCTGCGCTGGGGGAGCGGCTTGTGGGGAGCTCATCGCGGCATGCCGATTGGTCGGTGCGCCCATCGCGGGGGCGGCGGGGTTTGGGCAGGCGCCATCCGACCTGCCCCTCTACGAGTCTACAATCGCTGGGGCGTCTCTGCGCGGCCGCTCTTCGGCTGAACCAAGGATGCATCCGTGAATTCGACCCGAACCTTCGGTGATGACCACACGCTGTTGGCTGGATTGCTCGGCGACGTGCTGCGCGAGCAGGCCGGTGAATCGGCGTTTACCCTCGAAGAGCAGGTGCGGTCGCTGGCGAAGGCGCGCCGGAGCGGGGATGAGGCTGCTGGTCCGGCGCTTTCCGCGCTGGTGTCCGGGTTGTCGCTGGATGAGGCGGAATCGCTGGTCCGGGCGTTCACCTCGTATTTCCAGCTGACGAATCTGGCCGAGGACAACGAGCGGGTGCGGCGGATTCGTCGGCGAGAGATGGGCGAGGCGGGACCGCGGAGGGGATCGCTTTGGGAGGCCGTCGCCGCGTTGCAGGCATCGGGGCTGGATGCCGCCGGAATGCAGGAGTTGCTGAATCAGGCGTCGGTGCGGCTGGTGTTGACGGCGCATCCCACCGAGGCCCGGCGGCGCACGGTGATCGCGAAGCTGGCGCGGATCTTCGATTTGATCCGGGCGATGGACGAGCGGGAGCCACTGATGCGCGAGCATCAACGGGCGCGTGATCGGATTGCCACCACGATCGCGGAGCTCTGGGCATCGGACGAGATTCGGGCGGTGACGCTGTCGGTGCTCGACGAGGTGCGTGCCAATCTCGTCTACTTCTCCTCGACGCTGGTGTGGGTGATCCCGGCCATCTATCGCGATCTGGAGGCGGCACTCGCGCGCGTCTATCCCGGAGCGACGATCACGGTGCCGCCTTTCCTGACGTTCGGAAGCTGGGTGGGCGGGGATCGAGACGGGAATCCGTTCGTGACGCCCGAGGTGACCGAGGAGACGCTCGAGGTGATGCGGGCGGCGGCACTCTCGCTGTGGGAGGCGCGGCTGCAGGAACTCTCGGGACGGCTTTCGCTGGCCGAGACGATCGTGGGCGAGGCACCGATGATCGCGCCGCTCATCGAGCGGGGGGCAGCGGATTTCCCGGCGTTGGCGACGACGCTGGCGCGAATCAATCACGGCGAGCCGTATCGGCAGGCGGTGACCTTGATGCGGGAGCGAGTGCGGGCGGCGCAGCAACGGCTCCCTGGGGGATATGTGTCAGCGTCTGAACTGCTTGAGGATCTGTCGCTGATCGATGCATCGCTGCGCGCGCAACGGGCGGCATTGATCGCCCAAGGCGACCTGCGGGACCTGATCCGGGTGGTGCAGGTGTTCGGGTTTCACTTCGCGCGGCTGGACATTCGAGATCATGCGAAGCGGTATGCCCATGCGCTGGATGAGGTGTTCGCGGCGACGGCGACGACCCCGACCTTCGCCGCAATAGATGAGACCGAGAAGCAGCGGCTGCTGACGCGGGAGATCGCCAATCCGCGACCGTTGATCCCGGGTGATCTCGGCGCGTACTCGCCGCAGACCCGCGAGGTGATCGAGACGTTCCGGATGCTGCGGCATCTGATGGACCGCGGCCATGCTGATGCCTTGGGAACGACGATCATCTCAGGCTGCGAACACCCATCAGATGCGCTCTCGGTATTGCTGCTGATGAAGGAGTCTGGGCTCGCGGAGCCGGGTGGAGCGGGAGCCGATCTCGGCATTGTTCCCCTGTTCGAGCAGGAGTCCGGGTTGCGCGATGCCCCTGCGACGATGGCAACCCTTATCGCGAACCCGGTGTATCGGGTGGCGTTGGCGGCCCGCGAGGACGCGCAGGAAGTGATGATCGGGTATTCCGACTCCAACAAGGAGTTGGGGTATCTGGGATCCACGTGGGCGCTGTATGAGGCACAGGAGGCGCTCACCGATCTGTTCCGGCGGCACGGGATTCGGCACACGTTCTTCCATGGTCGCGGCGGTTCGCTGGGACGTGGCGGCGGTCCGACCAATGTGGCGATTCTCGCCCAGCCCTCGGGGACGGTTGCCGGTCGCATCAAGATGACGGAGCAAGGCGAGGTGATCGCGGCGCGGTATTCGGTGCCTCAGATCGCGTTTCGCGAACTCGAGTTGGTTGCTGGTGCAGTGATGCGGTCATCGGGGATCACCCGCGATCGCGATGCGCCAGTGCAGATGGCGGCCTATCGCACGGTGATGGGCGAGATGGCGGAAGCATCAACCTCCGCATATCAAGACCTTGTGTATGGCGACGAGGAGTTCGTGGCGTTTTTCGAGGCGGCAACCCCGGTGCGGGAGATCGCTCGGCTGCAGTTGGGATCGCGGCCGGCACGCCGGGTGGCCGGGAGCCGGATCGAGGATCTGCGGGCGATCCCGTGGGTGTTCGGTTGGACGCAGGCGCGCATGCTGCTGCCGGGGTGGTACGGGTTGGGATCTGGTCTGCAGGCGGGGATCGAGGCGCATGGCGTGGCGATGCTGCGGGAGATGCAGGCGACATGGCCCTACTTCGCGGCGGCGATCTCCAACGCGGAGATGGCCTTGGCGAAAGCAGACCTGTGGATCTCCGAACGGTACGTGGCTCTGGCGGCCGACGTGCCGGGGAGTGCACGCATCTGGAACCGGATCTGCGACGAGCACGCACGCAGTGTTCGTTGCGTGCTCGACATCACGAATCAATCATCATTGTTGGAGCATGAGCCGACACTGCGGAAGTCGATCGATCGCCGGAACCCATATGTTGATCCGATCTCGATCCTGCAGGTTGAGTTGCTTCGGCGGCTGCGGGCGAACCCCGATGATGAACAAACGCTGCGCGCCGTGCTCAGGTCGGTCAACGGGATTGCGAGCGGGTTGAAGAACACTGGGTGATCCGTGTCCCAACGAGACCTTCAATCCGGCGCCAAGGCTGGACCACTCTGCAGCTTCAGAATAGGGCGTCGGCACGATCCCTCGCCCGGTTCTACGGAGCGCAATGGTGGCGTACGCCTGAAGCATTGTGAGATAGGAAAAAGCATCGGGTGATCGGCAGTAGCCGATCACCCGAGACTAGGAAACCTTGGTGAAGGTTTCTTAGTTGGAGAAGTCCATTTCCAACGTGACGCCGAGAGCGGCGAGCTGGGCGGCGACTTCGCCAGCGTACACGTTCTCGTACGCGTCCTCGATGGCCTCGTTGCACTCGTGCATCGAGTACTCACCGATGTCGTAGCAGCCCAAGGCGAGTTCCGAGGTCACGTGCGGATTGGTGATATCCGTCGCCGACGCAGTACCAGCAAATCCGAACGCAGCAGCGCCGACGACGGCGAGCCCCAACGCGAGAGCCTTCATGTGCACTTCCCTCCGCAATTCACACCCCGAGCCCGATAGACACCGACCATGGCCCTCGGCCATATCGGATCGGCACACGCTATGCCGACCAAAGTGTACCACCAAACTCGCGGAACCAAAACCCCCTCCGTGAGGTTTGTAGCATCATACCCCGGATCACGCAAATGTGCCAGTCCCCCGCGTCCGGACGCGGGGTGCCGATGGGCTCATCGGGTGTCCGGACAGGGGGCGTTCTCTCCCCCCGCCGGGTCGTCCGCGACATTGACCCGAGGCGCGAGTTTTCCACGGAAAACCGGGAGGAATCGACTATTTCGCCGGGCTGACGGTGGCAACACAGATGGTCCAGGGAAACGAGCCGGTGAGTTTCTGGACCGCAAACTGCTGGGCGACGAGGTCGCCAAAGGCGTTGCGAGACCAGAACTGATGGTGGTCAGGATCGCTGCCTTTGGGACGAACATCCCAGTTCTTGCCGCGGATGGCGTTTGCGCGGCAGAACCATGGCTCGTGGGGGACGCTGAGCACGACGGCGCGCCGGGCGACACGAGCGTACTCCGCGAGGGCCTTGCCGGGGAGATCACCGGGCAGGTGCTCGAGCACTTCGAAGCAACCGATCACATCGAAGGTGTCATCGGGGAACGGCAACGCCAGGACCGATGCGACCTGAAATGTGGCCGAGGGGTTGTCGGAGGCTGCGATGGCGACGGCATCGGCACTGGTGTCGACCCCAACGAGGTTGATGCCCGGCAGCGCATCGAGCACCAAGCCGGAAACGATGCCTTCGCCGCATCCGGCATCGAGGAAGGAGGTCGGATTGAGGCGGGTGATCTCGTTCAGGATGCGTTGATGGAAGCGATTGATGAGGGCGCGCTGCAGCGGATTGCCGGAGGTGTGCTTGCGGTAGTTGCTGGATGCGGCGGCGTGGGCGTCGCGATCGATATCGTGGCTAGCCATTGACGGCGGCTCCAGAACGGTGGGTGGCGATCCACCAGCGAGTCACCCCGTAGAGAACGGGGAGCATGACAAAGAGTGCCATTCGATAGGCGACGGCGGCGAGGAGGACGGCGGCGGTGTCCATGCCTGTCGCCGAAGCGACGGCGACCATCAGGGCCTCACGCACGCCGGCACCGCCGGGGACGGGACTGAGCATCCCGATCAGCACCGGCCACCCGGTGAGCCCGAAGACAGCCTCCCATGTGGGCGACTGCTGGCCGAATCCGACGAGCAGGATCCGGAGCACGACCAATTGGAGTGCCCAGAAGAGCAGGGTGAGGAGCGCCGCCTGACCCCACCACCGTGGTTGTCGTCGCGCCATGGAGATGGCGGTGGCGAGGAATCCTCGGATTCGCTCACGGATTCGGCTGACCAGCACCGTGAGCACCACACTGATCACGGCCACGGCGAGCAGGATCAGCCCCAGGGCGGCGAGCCAGGTGCCCCCGTTGGCAAGAAGGAGACGGGCGGCCTCAGCCCCGCCGATGGCGATCCACACCGAGCCAATCATGGCGAGCGTGCCCAGATCGAAGAGGGCCTCCCACAGGGTGATGGCGGCGGCGACGCCAACCGGGAGACCGAGATCACGGGTTGAGAGCGCGGTGCGCATGGGGACGGCGAGGCCGATCGGGGCGGCGTAGTTGACGACGACCGAGGTGAGAAACACCTCAGATGCTGCTGCGCGTCCCACTGATCCGCCGGCCATGCGCGCCAATGCATGCCAACGGATGCAGAGGACGCCGAGGCCGAGGCCATAGATGACGAGGGCCAGGACGATGGTCCAAGGATCGAGTTGCCGGAGGGCCTCGCCAACGGTCGACCATGTGCCTGATCGGCTCAGCAGGACGAGGGCGATGACGATGCTGAGGAGGAAGACGAGCGGGGTCGGGGTGGCGCGCAGCCTGCGCCACCGACCCGATGAAGTTTCGGTCACCGATCGTTTGCCATGTCGGCGACGACACCGACGGCATCACGGAGCGGGACGCGAGAGGGCCGGACCGGGGTGTTCGCCCCGTGCGCAAGCAGTTCACCGAGCAGGCCAAGTCCGAAGAATTGCGCACCGATCAGCACCAGGAGCACCGAGAGGAGCAAGAGTGGGCGCCCCCCGATGGCAGCGCCGAAGACAAGTTTGTCGACGGTCAGCCACAGGCCGATCAGCACCCCGACGGCCAAGGCGATGAGCCCGGGGAGGCCGAGCATGTGCATCGGGCGCTGGCGGTACTGGGTGAGAAAGGTGACCGTGAGAAGATCGAGGAAGCCCTTGGGCAGGCGAGACCAGCCGTACTTGGAGGAGCCCCAGGTCCGTGGGCGGTGGTTCACCGGGAGTTCGGCGATGCGGAAGCCCTCGGCGTTGGCGAGGACGGGGGTGAATCGGTGGAGTTCGCCGTAGAGGCGGATGTTCTCGGTGACCTCGACGCGGTAGGCCTTGAACCCGCAGTTGAAGTCGTTGAGTTGGACACCGGAGACGTTGCGGACGGTGGCATTGAAGAGTTTGCTCGGCATGGTCTTGCCGACGGGATCCTGGCGGCGTTGCTTCCATCCCGAGACAAGGTCATTGCCCTGATTGATCGCTTCGACGAAGCGGGCGATCTCGGCGGGGTCGTCTTGGAGATCGCCGTCCATGGTGATGACGAGATCGTGGTGAACCGCGGCGAACCCGGTGGCGAGACCTCGAGCCTTGCCGAAGTTGCGACGGTGGCGAAGACCACCGACATGCGGATCGCGCGCGGCGAGGTCGGAGATCACGGCCCAGGTGCCGTCTCGCGAGCCGTCGTCGACGATGATGATCTCGTAGGGGAGGCCGAGGGCTTCGAGCGAGGTCACCACCTGGCGATGGAGTTCGCGGAGGTTGCCCTCCTCGTTGTAGACCGGGATGACGACACTGATGCCAGTCACCGGGCGAGGGTGGTCGACGGTCTCGGTGGCGGCCACCATCGTCGCCGCCGATCGGTCGGGTGCCGAGGCGACGGTGGTTGGGATGTGTATGCCCGAATTCGCGACCATGCGTGCCTATCCACTGCTTTGAGGAGCCCTGAGCCGACTATACGCCCCGGGCAATGGGGCGGCAACCGCGGAGGGCGGGCGAATGGTCGTGGGACGGTAGAATCCGACGCATGGACGTGCAGCAGGGTTTGCCGAGCGCGTGGCGTCGATGACGGCATGGCGAGCGGGTCGATGGGTGATCGTGATGGTGGCCGCTGGCGCGGTGTTGGCCGCGTGCTCCGGGGAGCAAAGGCCACCGGTGCCGATGCCGACGCCTGCGCCGACTTGGGCGGGCACGGCGACGGCGGCCGCACCGACTGGCGTGGCGGTGGTGGAACGGCCGACGCAACCTCCATTGACCCCAGAGGCGAACACGATCGTCTGGGTCGAATCGTTCGACGAGCGCACCGGGGCGCCGAAGATCGCGATCACCACCTCGACGATCGATGCGCCGGCCCTGCGGGCGGTGCTCTACCTCCCCTCCTCCGACGCACCGCGCGCATTGGTGGCGTCTTGGTCGTACAACGACACGCCGATGTCCGGCCTCGACAGCACGGTGGAGGTCGATGGTGGGGATCGGTGGGTGACGTTCGCGATCACCAAGCCAGAAGCTGAGGAGTGGATCGCGGGCAGTTACCGGCTGACGGTGCGTGACGGCGAGACCGTGATCGCAACGAATGCGATCGAGGTGTTGACGCCGTCCTCGTGATCAGCCCTTGCGCGGGAAGAGCATCTCCCCGGCGCGGAGTGGCTCTGAAAGCGCGTTCTCCGCGGGCGGGATCGGGCAGCTCCAGCCATCGCCATACGCGCAGTAGGGGTTGTAGGCGTAATTGAAATCGACGGTGAGATCCCCGTTGGGCTTTGGCTTGGGGTCGAGGTAACGGCCGCCGGCATACGTTTCTGTGCCGCTGGTGGCATCGGTGAAGGGCAGGAAGTAGCGCCCGAGTGCAAGGTCGGTGAAGACCGAGAGGGTGACAGGCTTGCCGCCGATCTCGAAGGAGATGCGGCCTGCGCGCATGAACGGCTTCGTCTCCCCGGCCGAGGTGGGGATGTCGAGGCGCTCACCAATGCCTTCACCGGTGGTGTCGAGTGGGAGGTCGAACTTCAGCGCCTCGTCCTCGGGGAAGTAGCGGAGGCCGGTGAAGGCCGCGCGGTCGTCGGGCTCGAGCGGGGATTCTTCATCCGTCCCGAAGTAGTGATCCTTGTGCTGGCGGAAGGATTCAAGGCGAGAGCCGCGTGTCGGCATCATGTTGGGGCTCCTCGGTGAGAACGTGTGCGCGGTGCGTCGCGCGGGGAAACGATACCGCGTCAGGCGGGGGCATCCGCACGCGCCTGATACCGCTTCATGATGCTCGCGCCGGCGCGCAGAGCCTGAGCGACGATCGTGAGGGCGGGGTTCACCGCAGTGGACGACGGGAAGAAGCTGCTGTCGACGACCCAGAGGTTGTCGAGGTCGTGCGCCTTGCAATTGGTGTCGAGCACAGATGTCGCAGGATCGGTGCCGAAGCGGGCGGTGCCACATTGGTGGGAATTCGTGGCGATGCCCATGCGCTGATCGAGCAGGATGGGATAGCCGGCGCGTCGGAGCATGGTCTTGGCGCGGTGCATGAGAGCATCGTGCGCGGCGACGTTGTTTGGGCGCCAGGTGACACGGATGCCGCCGTCCGGGGCGATGGTGACGCGGTTTGCAGGGTCCGGGAGGTCTTCGGACATGATCCACCAATCCACGCTGCGGGCGGCGATCTCCTTGAGGACGGCGCGAGGGGTGAATGACGGCGCACCGCCGACGAGCATCGCGGCTTGAAGTTTGCCGACCGGTTGGATGTTGCCCATCGGCCAGGGGAAGTCGGGATCGCTGCCGGCGAGGTACCAGTCGTTGATGGTGACGGTCTTCTGGAAGACGGTGGGATTTTTGTGGGTGGGATCGACGGCGACGAGGATCGAGTTGCCGTGGACCATGTAGTTGCGGCCGACGAGATCGGAACTGTTGGCTAGCCCATTGGGATGTCTGGCGTTGGCTGACCGGAGGAGCAGGATCGCGGAGTTCACCGCACCGCAGGAGACGATGACCGCCTCGGCGCTGACGCGGGTGATTTCGCCATCGCGATCGATTTCAGCGCCGACAACTCGGCGGCCGCTGTCATCCGTGAAGAGGCGACGGGCGAAGGCATTGGTCCAGAGCGTGACATCTGGCGATTCCAGGGCGGGGCGGACGGTGCAGACGTCGGCATCGCCCTTGGCATCGAATTGGCACGGGAAGGCATCACAGGTGGCACAGCGGATGCAGCGGCCGCCATCGCGGTAGTCGAGCCCGACGGGGAGGGGCGCGGGATGGAGGCCTTGCATGCGGAACTTGGCGTTCAGGTCTTCCATGTAGGGATCGGCGGGCATGGCGGGAAATGGGAAGGGTCCTGAGCGCGGGGGGTCGGTGGGGTCGATGCCGGAGGCGCCGTGGACCCAATAGAGCCGCTCAGCCTCGTCGTAGAAGGGGGCGAGGTCGTCGTAGCGGATGGGCCAGGCGGGGGAGATGCCACCGGCGTGCTGGATGTCGTCAAAATCACCGAGACGGAGGCGAGGGAGTGCGGCTCCGTACATCTTGGTGTTGCCGCCGACGAAGTAATGGACGCCAGGGGCGAAGGTGGCTCCGCGATCATCCTGCCAACGCTCGGCGGTCTTGTAGCGATTCTGGAGGAAGACCGCCTCGGCGCTGTAGTTCTGCGGCTCGTTGGGGAGGAAGTCGCCGCGCTCGACGACGAGGACGCGGGCACCGAGCGACCTCAGGGCGTAGGCCATGGTGCCGCCGCCGGCACCGGTGCCGATGATCAGGATGTCGGTCTCGACGGTTGAGGCAGCCACGATCTAGCCCTTCATCGACCCGGCGAGCAGGCCGCGGATGAAGAAGCGTCCGAGGACGATGTAGACGATCGCGGTGGGGGCGGCGGCGAGCACGGCCGCGGCCATGACGACGGTCCAGTCGACGGAGTTGGTGCCGTTGAGGTTGTTGAGTGCGACGGTGACCGGCTGCTTGCGCGGATCGAAGACGACGGTGACACCGAAGAGGAAGTCGTTCCAGATATTGGTGAACTGGAAGATGGCGACGACGACGAACGCCGGGAGGGAGAGCGGAAGCATGATCTCCCGGAAGATGCCGATGAGGCCGGCACCATCGATGCGGGCGGCTTCGACGAGGTCATTGGGGACGTTCGCGAAGTAGTTGCGGAAGATGAGCATGGTGATCGGGATGCCATAGATGACATGCACGAGGATCAAGCCAGAAGTCTTGCCGTAGAGGCCGAGTTGCTGGAGGGTCTCGATCATCGGCAAGAGGATGGCCTGATAAGGGATGAACATCCCGAAGAGGATCAGGGTGAAGATCACGTCGGAGCCGCGGAACTTCCACTTCGAGAGCAAGTAGCCGTTGATGGCGCCGAGGAAGGCGGAGAGGATGGTGGCGGGGATGACGATGCGGAAGGTGGCGAGCAGGTTGGGGCTGATGGTCTGCCACGCCACGGGGAATCCGCCGCCGCTGAGATCTCGGGGGAGTTTCCACATGTCGCCGAGCGTCATGTAGGACTTGTCTTTGAGCCCGTTGATGACCATGACGTACACGGGCATGAGGAAGAAGAGCGCCGCAAGGATCAGCAGGATCACCGCGATGTAATGGCCCGTGCGGTTCTTGCGATGCGGTTGGTACTCAGGGACGGGTTGGCTCGCCATCGCTACAGGTCCTTCATCTGGCGCGCGAGGTACGGGACGATGACGATGGAGACGAGGACCAGCATCACGATGGAGGCGGCGGCGCCGAGGTTGTACCGCTGGGCGCGGAAGATCATCTCGTAGACGAAGATGCCGGGGACGTCGGTGGCGAACCCGGGCCCCTTGCCGCTCATCGCGAAGATGAGGTCGAAGATCTTGAGCGAGACGTGGCCGAGGATGATGAGGGTGGCGACGATGATGGGCTTGAGCAGCGGGATGATGATGTCCTTGTAGAGGTGATAGGAGTCGGCGCCGTCCAGGGCCGCAGCCTCGCGCACCTCGGCCGGGATGGTGCCGAGCCCGGCCAGGAAGTTGGCCATGGCGAAGCCGGAGAGTTGCCAACCGGCGGCGATGGTGACCGGGATCATGGCGGCAGGGATGCCGAGCTTGAGGCTCCAATCGCCCGCCGGGGGATAGATCGCCGCGATCGCGCCGTTGAGTTGGAACAGGATGTCAGGGTCGGTGATCCATCCCGGCTTGAGCGGTTGCATCCCGAGCTGCTCGAGGACCTTGTGCACACAGTGCTGCTGGCACAACACCGGCGCCATCGCCGGTCAAGACCCATGACAGGCCTTTCACGTGTTCTGCCACGACATCGAGGTTGTGGCGCGG
>JAPOLF010000080.1 GCA_029977305.1 bacterium
GGATGCCGCCGCGGATGGATCCGATGCCCGCGGTCGGGGAGCAGACGGACGCGATCCTGCGTGAGATCGGGTACAGCGCGGCGGAGATCGCGGCCTTTCACGCCGATGGCACGGTCTGAAAGGCAAAAACAATCCCGAGTGACGTTGCGGCGTTCTTCCTGATCGACCGCTTCCCTGCACCACGCCCCGCAACGGGTGCAGATCCCTGATCGATCCCGATGCGAACTGGTCGCGACAGAGACCCCGCAGTACTCTGTCGTTCCGTGGCCCGCCCAGTGGAAGCGACGAATCGCTCGGCCCCTCGGGACTGTACGTACACTCTATACGTACACCAATACCAGTGTCAATTCCCCGTTTTCTTCCCAAACCGCAAAGCCAATAGGCCTGAAAACCTGCGAAAACCGCCCTCCTGCTGGTTTGAGCTTTCCCTTTCAGCGGTCTTTCGGCCCAACCCGGTCAAGCTCGCCCGCGAGGGCGCCGGGAGCCCAATCGGGGCGCACGAAGCGGGTATGCGACCATCCTGCCCGGTGCAGTAGCCGAACTCCCTGCCACGAGGAGCCTTGCCCGATGTCCTTGCGGGACCAGTACTTGCTCGATCCCTCGGTCACCTTCCTCAACCACGGATCGTTCGGGGCCCCCCCCCGGGTGGTCTTCGACGAGTACCAGTACTGGCAACGGGAGTTCGAACGGCAGCCCGTCCTTTTCGTCCGCCGCGCCGAAGGTCTGCTCGATCACGCCCGGGAGATCCTCGGTCGCTATCTCAACGTGCCAGCGGATGAGGTGATCTACCTGACCAATGCCACCCATGCGGTCAATGTCCTCGCTCGGTCCCTGGCCTTGCGTCCCGGTGACGAGGTCCTCACCACCAACCTCGAGTACGGTGCCTGCGATCGCACTTGGGAGTATGAGTTGGCGAAGCGTGGGGTGACCTACCGCAAGCAGCCGATCCGGCTCCCGGCCACGACACCCGAGGCGATGGTCGACGATCTCTGGCGCGGCGTCACCCCATCCACCAAAGTGATCTACCTCAGCCACATCACCAGCGGCACCGCGCTGACCTTGCCAGTGGAGGTGATCTGCGCCCGGGCTCGTGCCGATGGGATCTTCACCGTCATCGACGGGGCACATGTGCCGGGACACCTCCCGCTCGATCTCGCCGCGATCGGCGCCGATGTCTACACCGGCAATCTCCACAAGTGGCTCTCGGCGCCGCGGGGAAGCGCCTTCCTGCATGTGCGGCCGGAGCACCACGTGTGGGTGGAGGGGACGATCGTCTCCTGGGGTTGGGTGGAGGAGAGCACCTACCGGCGCGCGGAAGTTTCGGAATTGGTGAATCGGAACCAGTGGCAAGGCACGCGGGACATCGCGCCGTTCCTCGCGGTGCCGGCGGCGATCGCATTCCAAGATGCGCACGATTGGCCGGTGCAGCAGGAGCAATGTCACCGCCTCGCCGTGCGTGCGCTGGATGAGATCGTTGAGCGGTGGGGTGGCGAGCCGCTGTCGCCGGTGCCGGATCCGGGCGGGTTTCCCTGGTTCCGACAGATGGTCGCCTGTCCCCTGCCGCCGGTCGACGCCCCGCTGCTCAAGCGGCGGATGTATGACGAGTTCCTCGTCGAGGCCCCGGTGACGGTCTTCGAGGACCGGGCCTTCCTGCGGTTGTCCTTTCAGGCATACAACGACGAGCGGGATCTCGCGCGGGCGCTCGAGGCCTTGGCAGCCCTGCTGCCGGAGGTGCGCGCATCATGAGGCTGCGACGCTCGGGCACGCTGCGTCGTGGCGGGTGGGCGATCGAGACCACCGACATGGAGCAGGCGGAGCGCATCTGGACGGACGTGATGGATCAGCACGAATACGAGGCTGGCCCGCTCGGCCCGCATCCGGTGATCATCGACGCCGGCGCGAACGTCGGTGTCGCAAGTCATTTCTTTCAAACACGCTATCCGGACGCGATCGTGCTCGCGTTCGAGCCGGGACCGCAGCAATTCAAGCTGCTCGAGCGCAACCTGCGGCGGAACCGGATGGATCGCGTGGTGCCGTTTCGTGCGGCGCTCGCCGCGCAAACGGGGCGCATGCCGTTCCATGTTGTTGAGCGCGGATCCTGGGGCGATGCCCTCGTGCGGCACGAGTGGATGAAGGACGTGGCGGTCTCGACGATCGAGGTGCCGACGGTGCAGCTGAGTTCGCTGCTGCGGGGGCCGATCGCGCTGCTGAAACTCGACATCGAGGGGGTGGAGGCGGATGTCCTCGCTGAGGCGGGATCTGCGCTTCGCCACGTGGGGCGGATGGTGATCGAGGTGCACGGCAGCAGCCAGAATCCCGACAACACGATGGAGCGCGTGGCAGGGGTGTTGCACCGTCAAGGGTTCCGATTCCAGATCCACCAAGGCGACCGGGAGGTGACGCTGGCATCGATCACGCGCACCGATCCGCATTGGCTGATTGTCCGTGCATGGCGAGGCGACGATCCGCTCGGCGGCAAAGGCTGGCCGGGCGAGGGTTAGGCGCAAAGCGACACCATCGTTGCTGCACGTACGCGACCGATGGGCGATGGGCATTCCTCGCGCCTGCTGGCATCCTTCGCGGCCGAGGGAGGGGATGTCCACGAGGTGGTTGAGGGAGACCCGCATGCACGTGATGCTGATGATCGGTCCGGGTTGGAACCCGTTTGAACCGCCAGCGACAGATGAATTGCCATTGATTGACATGGAAGGCGTGGAGGCGGTGGACACCGCGGCCTCCGCGGCCAACGTCTCGCGCCGCTTGGTGGCCAAGGTGCGTCGGCGGTATCCGCGCGAGCGGATCGAGATCCTGCCGCCCAATGACGAGACGGGCGAGGTGTGCCACGTGGATTTCTGCGAGCGGGATCTGGCACGGTTCCAGCAGCTCACCGGCGTGCCGATCGAGCAGGTCGCGAATCCGTGTGAGGAAGGACCCGGGTTCGTGATGGACACGGTCCATGTGATGCTCTACGAGACCCTCGAAGAGGCGGGCTGGGCGATCGGCAAGAACTAGCTGTCCGGTGCCTGAAAGTAGGTCTGGGGAGGTCCTTGGGCACCCATACCGGCGGACCGTCCCAGCCCGGAGGGTTGTTGGCGCGTACGCTTTTGTGCGTGGCTGGGAGAGCTTCGGCAAGGTTGCATCAAGGTAGCCGCTACCGAGAGGGACTCACGGGAGAGGTCCGCCCGATTGGTGGATGGCAATCAGAGAGAAGGGCGGAACATCGGCCACAGCGGGCGGCGATTCGCGCATTGTTCCGGCGATGGAGCGTGTTGAGGTTCTCGAGCGCCAGACAATCACGCCCGATGCTCGATGTGGGGTCGGACAATCTCCCAGACGCTGTTGGTTTGCTTCTCAGCTATTCGGCCCAATCGCGTTGCGCCCCGTTTCTGTTTTGCACTGAGTGCCAGTACAGTGCGTTCGATCTGCATGGTCATTGCATATGGACTTTGGCCATCCCTGATCTTCCGGTTGGCCGAACACGTCTGGGAGGAGCACCGCTGTGTCGGCGAAGCAGGGGTGGATCAGCGGATTGATTGGGGTCATCATTTTCAGCGGGTCGCTTCCCGCCACTCGTCTTGCTGTTGCAGGCTTTTCGCCATGGTTCCTCACCTCGGCTCGGGCGGTTATTGCGGCCACCCTCGGAATCCTGTGCTTGCTCGCGCTGCGCCAATCATCTCCTTCACGACGTGACATGCCATCGCTCTTCATCGTCGCCGCAGGTGTCGTTGTCGGATTCCCGTTGCTGACGGCGCTTGCCTTGCAGACGATCACTGCTGCCCACTCTGTCGTCTTCATCGGGATGCTGCCGCTGGCCACGGCAATCTTTGGAGTGCTCAGGGCCGGTGAGTCTCCCAAACCTGCCTACTGGGTTTTTGCCGGGCTGGGAAGTTTGGCCGTCGCTGGCTTTGCCTACACGCAGAAGGGAGATGGATCGGTCACCGGTGATCTCTACATGATGGCTGCCATCACGGTTTGCGGACTGGGATACGCGGAAGGGGCGCGTCTCACGAGAACCCTTGGGGGCTGGCAGGTGATCTCATGGGCATTGGTGCTCTCCGTGCCGGTCATGCTCCCGATTGCATTCATCGCGCGCCCGATCGAGTACGCCGGCATCGCACGATCAGCGTGGTTGGGACTCGCCTATGTGTCGGTGTTCAGCATGTTTCTTGGCTTCTTGTTCTGGTACCGGGGACTCGCGTTGGGTGGTGTCGCGAGTGTCGGTCAATTGCAGCTGTTGCAGCCGTTCTTCGGGTTGCTGCTGGCGGCAGTCCTCCTCGGTGAGCCTGTGCCCCCCGCGATGGCGGCAGTGACCGCGTTCGTCGTTGTCTGTGTCATCGGTGCCCGCAGATTTGCTTGAATGGACCATGCACCGGTTGGCTGAGCGCAAGATTCCCCGGGCGGCCCGCGGAGCGGTGAGACCCCGCGGCTTCACGTGGAATCTGCACCATGACGCACCACCTCGACGTTGTTGGCGCGTCATTCATCGCGATCGGTGCCACGCGCTGTCCATCCGGAGACCCAGAAACACCCAATGGTGAGCAGCGAAAAGGCTTCACCGTCCCGGTGGACGATGGTTCCCAGAGCGGGGCCGGCCTCGTCGATTCGCAATCTGGGTGATTGTGCCCGCCAACGCTCTGGTGGCACTGCCGCGGGAGCGTCGGAACACGGAGCGCCACCCCACCGACGGTCACTGTCACCCGCGGAAACACCAAACCGATGGAACCTCGTAGAATCACCATGCGGAATGCCTATCGCCATGATCGGAACCTCTTGACGGAACGGGAGTACAGTTTGTCCATTCCCTATGAAAAAACCACGCTGAAGAACGGCATCCGGGTCGTCACCGGTCCGATGACCGGGGTGAAATCCGCGAGTCTGATCTTCTACTACGCGGTGGGCTCCCGCTTCGAGCCAGCCCCGATCTCCGGTGTCGCGCACTTCCTCGAGCACATGTTGTTCAAGGGCACCGAGCGTCGGCCGGACCCCATGCAGATCTCGCAGGAGATCGAGGGGGTGGGCGGGGTGCTCAATGCCGCGACCGGGCGCGAAGGCACGTCCTACTGGTGCAAGGTGCCGAGCACGCACTTCGCCTCGGCCTACGACGTCCTCGCCGACATCCTCCGCAACAGCGTGATCGACCCGGCCGAGCTCGACAAAGAGCGCTCGGTGGTCATCGAGGAGATCCGCTCGATCCAGGATTCGCCAGAGGACCTCGTGCACGAGATCATCGACGAGGTTGTCTGGGGCGAACAGGAGGTCGGGCGATCGATCGCGGGAACCGAGGAGACCGTCGCCGCGATCGACCGAGACGCGATGGTGAAGTTCTGGCAGCGCAACTACTCGCCGGATCGGTTGGTGATTGCTTCCGCCGGGGATGTCCGCCATGAGGAGGCGGTGGCCCTCACCGAACAGTTCTTCGGTGATCTCCCGGCCGCCTCGCCGGATGCCAACGACTGGTCACCGACCGTGGAAGATCAAACATCGGCGCGCGTGCATCTGATCGAGCGCGAGACGGAGCAGGCGCATCTCTGCATTAGCATGCCCGCGTTGCCGTACTCGACGGATCGCCGTTATGTGCAGGGGACGATCGAGGCGATCCTCTCCTCCGGCATGAGTTCGCGTCTCTTCCAAGAGATCCGCGAGAAGCGCGCGCTCGTCTACAGCGTGTATGGGTACTTCCGCCCCTATATCGATGTCGGCCAAGGTGTGGTGTACGCCGGCACCGATCTCGAGCGGGTTGAGGAGACCATCGCTGCGAGCATCGAGGAACTGCGCAAGCTGCGCGACGAGCCGGTGCCGGCCGATGAACTCCAGCGCACCAAAGACCTGCGCAAGGGCCGCCTGTTGATGGGGCTCGAGGACAGCCGTTCGGTCGCGTCGTGGCTGGGCAGTCAGGAGATCACCTACGGGGAGATCAAGACCCCGGAGCAAGTGGTCGAGAAAATCGAGCAAGTGACAATCGAGCAGGTGCAGGAACTCGCGCAGGAGATCTTCCGCCCCGAGAAGATGAATCTCGCGCTGGTTGGCCCCTACGACGATCCCGCCCCGTTCGACGCCCTGTTGAAGTTCTAGGACGCCCCCGCATGACCGACTCCCCGTTCCCCGCGCTGACGTTCGACCTCCTGCCACCCGACGCGGACGCGGCGGCCGCCGAGTTGTTCCTGCGCGCCCTGCCCGGCGTCTCGGACGTCGGCGCGGCGGGGTTCGTCGCCGCGCTGCGCAATGATCCCGACATGACCATCGTTGCAGCGATGGAAGGCGGCAAGCCGATCGCCATCTCCGTCCTGCGCAAGGTCGGGGTGACAACCGAATTGCTGCTGGTCGCTACCGATCCCGATGGCGATCCCACTCGCCAGTTGGATCTCGCGGCGGTGCGGGATGCAGGCGACCGTGTCGGACGGCGGCCGTTGACCGTCGAAACGAATGCGCAATCGCTCGAGTGGTACACATCGCTCGGATTCAAATTGGTGGGGAAGAAGAAGCGACCCGATGGCACATGGACCTATCGTCTCGGCTGGCACGGCGCCCGACCGTCCGGCCCCACTGCGGCGCTGAAACCGGAGCCCTGTCCCGATCCCGCGGAGTTGCTCGCCGGGACCAAGAGCCGATCGTGAGGATCGCTGAGGAGGGTGCATGCGCGTAACCCCACACGACTGGACCCCGGAGCGCATCAAGCGGCTTCGGCAGCGATTCGGCGACACGCAAGAGCAGTTCGCGACCCGCATCTCCGAGACCATCGGCAAGCCGGTGTTGGCCAACCGCGTCGCGCGGTGGGAGAGTGGGAACGCACGCCCGTCGTTGGGCTACGTGACCGCCCTGCGTGCCCTCGACAAGGTGGCGCCCGTGGTGCCGGTGCCGTCCGCTCCGGTGCAGGCGCGCTTCGAGTTGGTCGATCTCCCGGTGCCGGCGATCGGCTGGAAGCCCTATGACGACTTGCTCGATCTCGCCCTCGCCGAGGACATCGGTGGCGGTGATGTCACCACCCGCGCGACGATCCCGGCGGATCGCATGGCGCGCGGGGTGATGCTCGCGAAAACGGCCGGCGTGGTCTCCGGGTTGGAGGTCGCCGAGGTCGTCTTCCGCAAGGTGGATCCGACCATCGTGTTCAAGCCCTTGGTGGCCGACGGCACGTTGGTGCAGCCGCGCGATCCGATCGCGGAGATCACCGGTCCGGCGCGCGGCATCCTGATCGGCGAGCGCACCGCCCTGAATCTGCTGCAGCGGCTCTCCGGCGTCGCCACGATGACCGCCAGATTCGTCGCGGCGGTGGAGGGGACGCAGGCGCGGATCATCGACACCCGGAAGACCACGCCCGGGATGCGTTGGCTGGAGAAGGCGGCTGTTCGGCACGGAGGTGGCCAGAACCACCGCTTCGGCCTCTCCGATGGCGTGCTCATCAAAGACAACCACTTGGCCGCCGTGGGTGGTCCGCAACCGGTGGCCGATGCGGTGCGACTGGCCCGCGAGAGTGCCCCGCACGGATTGAAGATCGAGGTGGAGGTCACCGACCTCGACCAACTCCGCGAGGCCATCGGCGCTCGGGCCGACATCATCATGCTCGACAACATGGGGCTCGAGGAGATGGCTGAGGCCGTGCGAATCACCGATGGTCGGGCATTGCTCGAAGCCTCTGGCGGGGTGAATCTCGACACCGTGCGCGCCATCGCCGAGACCGGGGTCGACCTGATCTCGGTCGGCGCGCTGACGCATTCCGCCGGGTCGATGGACATCAGTCTGGACTTCGATCTTCGCTGAGGCCGCTGCCCCAACAGTCCCGGTTTCGTCTGTACCCACCCAGATCACCTGAAATGGGACCGCTGTTGCGTTGTCCTGAGCCTTCAGCGTTGGGTATTCTCGGATGCACGTGCACCATGTACGGCCATTCGCCGCATCCGGCGAGGTCCGCATGGCGTACATCTCGCGGAACGCCGGTTGAGCCGCGCGTTGGTCGCGATGCGACGAGATGCGCCGACGAATGATCCGAGGATGATGGGGATGTCAGGATTGCACGCACCCTTGCAGACGGCGCGCCGCTGGATCGCCGTGATGGTCGTGTTGGTGATGGCCTTGTGGCTGCCACTGGCGACGATCGCGCAGGAACAGCCGGTGTTGCCGGATGAGTCGGTGGCGGTGGTGGACGGCCAAGAGGTCGATCCCGCGCTTGCCGATGCGGCACCCCCGGTGGAGCCGCAAGTCGAGCCGCTCGATCCGAACATGTCCCCTGCCGAGGCAACCATCGCTGCCGTGACCGGTGACCCTGCCGCTCCGGTGGAGACCCCGATTCCATCTGAGGATGCCGTCCTCGCCGAGGAGCAACCGGTGATGCCGGAACTCCTCCCGGTGATGGACCCGTCGATCGCTCCCCCCTCCACCGGATACGCCACGCCGAATTTCAATCCCCCGTCCAAGGTCTATGTTGAGGAGACCGGCCAACCCATCGGTGCCGGGTTCCTCGACGTGTGGCGGAGCTGGGGCGCTGCCGCGTCGTGGGGCAATCCGCTGACACCGGAGATCACTGAGGATGGCGTGACCGTCCAGTACCTGGAATACGGTCGGCTCGAGTACTACCCGGATGACCCGAGCGGGAACTGGGTCCAGTTCGGCAAGCTGGGAGACAAGGTGCAGCCGTTCCTCGTACGCCGGTCGGCAGGTGCGAGCGCTGCGCAGCAACAGACGGTGACCGAGGCCCTCGGGTGGTTGCCGGTCGCCGAGGAGACGGTCGACGTCACCGATGGCACCACCGTCTTCATCCCGGAGACGGGGCACTCGATCACTGGCGACATCCTTACCCTGTGGTGGAACACGGGCGATGCCGGCTATCTCGGCAACCCGGTCAGCGAGCCGTGGACCCGTGATGGGATCGAGTACCAAGCCTTCGAGCGGGGCATCGTGTCGTCGGATGGCATCAACGGTGCGTCAAGCCTCCCGATCGGCACCATGGTGGCCAATCGTTGGGGGGTGAGCACCGCTCCCTCGGC
>JAPOLF010000081.1 GCA_029977305.1 bacterium
CCATCGCCGTCACGTCGCTGGCGGTGCTCACAGGCCGGGCGGAGGCGATGCTTCCGATCGCCACGTGCCGCAAGACGCGTCAACAGTGCGCGACGAACGAGGAGTGCTGCTCCGGGCTCTGCCGGGTGCATCCGGATCCGCAACGCAGCCGCTGTGCCCGGCCGAACCGGAAGCGCCGCAACGCGAATGAGTCCAACGAGCCGAACGACCGGCCCGAGGTCACCTGCCTCGCCATGCGCGAGGTGTGCGAGCTGGAGAACGGGACGCCGGTCGGGACGTGCTGCCAACACCACAACTGCGAATATGCCAACCCCTGCAGTCCATCAGACGGCCTTGCCTGCGACTCGTCGGTCCATCCAACCGGCGTGTTCAAGTACTGCTGTGCGGTGCTTGATCGGCCCTGCGAAGGGGTTGGCGACTGCTGCAACGGCCTGCAGTGCAACAGTGGGACCTGCGGGTACTAACGCGCTTTCCGATCAATTCACTGTCATGCCCCGTAGGGAAGGAATCGCCATGTCCATCATCTGGGATGTCGATGTCGAGCGACCGGTGCTGCCGCCGCTGCGGGGCACGGTCGCGGCGGATCTTTGCGTGATCGGGCTTGGGGGGTCGGGCCTGACCGCGGTGCGCGAGGCGCAGGCGCGCGGGATGTCGGTGGTGGGGATCGATGCCGACCGCATCGCCGCCGGGGCCGCCGGGCGCAATGGCGGGTTCCTGCTCGCGGGGATCGCCGCGTTCCACCACGACGCGATCGACGCCCATGGTCATGACAAAGCCTTGGCCCTCTACCAGCACACGGTGGAGGAGATGGACAAGTTCGAGGCGGCGGCGCCGCAGGCGGTGCGCCGCGAGGGCGTGCTGCGCAAGGCGCACGACGACGCGGAGTGGGAAGACTGTCTCGTCCATCGCGACGCGCTGCGGGCAGACGGCTTCGACGCCGACGTGCACGAGAGCTGGCAGGGGCGGGGGATCCTGATCCCGACAGACGGCACTTTTCATCCGGCGATGCGGGCATGTCTGCTGGCGAACGCGGCAATCGCCGACGGCGCACGACTCTACGCCGACACCCCGGCAATCGAGATCGAGCCGGGGGTGGTGCACACGCCGGAGGGCGAGGTGCGGGCCGCGAACATTCTGGTGGCGGTGGACGGCAACCTCCATCGAGCGGTGCCGTCGCTCGCAGAGCGAGTGCGCCCAGTGCGTCTGCAAATGGTCGCGACGGCGCCGACGGATGTGCGACTGACCCATGCGGTGTATGCGCGAGACGGCTGGGATTACTGGCAGCAACTGGAGGACGGGCGAGTCGCGATCGGCGGTGGACGGGATGTCCTCGGCGATGGCGAATGGACGGATGCGACCGAACCGACCGATGCGGCACGCGCCTATTTGATCTCGCTTCTGGCAGAGATGGGCATTGACGCGCCGATCGAGCACCACTGGGCCGCGACGGTGAGCTACACCGACAACGGCTTGCCAATCGTCGAAGAGGTGCAGCCGGGCGTCTGGGCGATCGGCGGCTACTGCGGGACAGGGAACATCGTCGGGGCGGCACTCGGACGGGGAGTGGTGGAGCAGTTCGCGACCGGACAGAGCCGGGTCGTCTCCGATTTCACCGCCGACTGAGGGACTGCAGGGATGCTGTCCGCGTATCCTTCACATGCGCACCGGTGCTCCATAGGGGGCATGGTGTTCGCTTGATGTCGCTGGCGTTCGGCGACGATGCATGGTGTATGACGGAGGTGTCTCATGCGGTTGGCTCTTGGAGTTTCGGCATTGGTGATCGGTGCGGCGGTGGCCGGCGGCGTCGCCTTCGGACACCTCGCTCAGGCCGACGACATGACGACGTTTTCGATCACGTCTCCCGCAAAAGAACCGATCACCATCGACCTTGGGGAGCCGGGCCGCTCGGTCGGCGACCTGCGGTTGATCAACATTCCGTTCACCGGAGACGAAGGCATCGCGGGGACGCTCAACGGGATGCTCGTCACGGTTGATGTTCCGGACGGGGAAGACACGCAGCTGGACACCATGGGTCAGCTGATCTTCGATTTCGGCGGCACGGACAGCATCATCGTCGCCGCGGAGTCGAAGATGGTCCCCGAGGGCGACGTGCTGATGCTTGATGGTCAGCAAGTCCGCGCCGTGCTCGGCGGGACCGGCAAGTTCGTCGGGGCTCGAGGCCAGATGCTCACCGGGCAGAACCCGGACGGCACGTGGGAGGCCACCTTCCAGCTGATGGACTAGCCGTCACGACGTGCTGCGATCGAGGCCGGTGCGGAAGTTCCGCACCGGCCTCGTCGTATCCGATGGTCACAACTCGTCACCCGGAATTTGACCGGACGCGGCAACGGGGCATACGGTGGAAAGGTTGCCGTCAGCCCCTGCTGGCGTGCTCGGGGTGTATCTTGGAGTGATGGCGATGCGTGTGGTTCCTGTGGTCTCTGGGCTGGCGATCGGTGTGGCGGTCCTCAGCGGGGTGGCATTCACGCAACTGGCGCAGGCGGACGACATGGTGACGTTCACGGTCTCCACTTCGGCGGATTACTCCGCTGGGCGGGTTGACCTGAACGAGGAGGGGCGGTCGCCGGGGGACATGCGGTTGCTCTACGTGCCATTCACCGGCGAGAACGGCGTCTCCGGGACGATGAGCGGGTTCGCGACGATCGTCGACATCCCGGATGGGGAGGACACCCACATCGACGCGATCGGAAGCGCCGTCTTCTCCTTCGGCGACCAAGACAGCATTGTGGCGACCTTCAAATACGAGTTGCTGCCGGATGGGCAGGGCACGAAGATGGATGGCACCCAGTTGCAGCCGGTGATCGGCGGCACCGGGAAGTTCATCGGGGCGAAGGGTCAGGTTTCGGTTTCGGAAGATGCCTCCGGGGCTTGGGTGTACACCTTCGAGCTCCTGGACTAGCTGTCGATCCCACACTCGATTGACGGAAGAGGCCGGCGCGGGACATTCCGCGCCGGCCTCGCCATTTAACGGACCCACGTTGATCGTGTCTCACGTTCTTTCATTCTGGTGTGCCTCTCCCGCGGCATTGACGGGTACCAATGCCGATTGCGCCGGGGAAGAAGGCATCTCCCGTGCCCTTCGCGTTGGATGCCCCGGGAGCATCCGGCGACCGAATGACGAGAGGAGCACACCATGGGCTTTCGACGCGGGCCCTTGCTAGTGCGGCGGTAGCGGCGCAGACTGGCGGGCTGTTCATCGGTCGATTCGCCACGGCCGACGCAATGACGACGTTCACGGTCACCATCCCTGTCGACTGCACATCGACGCGGATCGATTTGACCGGTGATGGGCGAACCATCCGCGATCTGCGATTCATGAACACCACCTTCAGTGGTGATAGGGTCGAAGGGTCGATGTCGGGATGGGGCGGCCTTTTCGACGCCGGCAGCGCGGAGGATCCGATCATGGATGCTATGGGCTCCTTGGTGTTCGAGTTCGGTGATGCGGATTCCATCGTCGTCGCGGTGATGACGAACTGGCACCGGACGGTGAGGGCTCGACCGTCAATGGAACGCAACTCGAGGCCATCACCGGGGGAACCGGGAAGTTCGTCGGGGCACGTGGGCAGGTGCTCTCCACCGAGGGTGAGGACGGCAGCTGGAGCCACACCTTCCAACTGCTCGACTAGTCACCACGCCTGACGAGGCTGACGGCCGGCACGGGATTTCCGTGCCGGCTGTGCCTTTTTTCTGGCGGGATGTGGAGGTACGGGCTGTGGCATGCTCCTTGTCATGGAGGCGCACGATGCGCCCGCTTCGCGTAAAAAGGAGTTGATGATGCGCGCACTTCCGATGATCTCGGCCTTCGTTATCGGCGCCTCCGTGATGGGCGCTGCCGCCTTCCATCAGTTCGCCAAGGCGGAGGACATGGTCACCTTCACCATCGTCTCGCCAGCCGGTCACGGACCGATCATCATCGATATCGGGGAGCCCGGCCAATCGCTAGGTGACATGCGATTGATCAACAACACGTTCGCCGGTGACGATGGTGTCAGTGGCACCGCGAGCGGGATGCTCCTGACGGTCGACCTCCCTGACGAAGCAGACACGCAACTCGACTCCATGGGTCAAATCGTCTACGAGTTCGGCGGGGGGGACATGATCGTCGTCGCCGCTGATTCGGAGTTCCTTCCGGGTGGCGATGCATTGATCCTCGATGGTGCGCAGCTGCGGGCGGTGATCGGCGGCACCGGGAAATTCATCGGCGCGCGGGGGCAGGTGACGACCACGTTCAACGAGGATGGCACCTGGAGCCACACCTTCCAACTGCTCGACTGACCGCTGCCACAACGTTCATTCCATGGCGAGGGCGGTGCGGACATGCGCACCGCCCTCGCCATGTCACCACGACGTTGCGGTGTCGCTGGTTGTAGCATGCTCCCTGTCGAGGAGGCGCACCGGGCGCCTGCAGATCGTGACAAGGAGTTGATGATGCGCGTTCTTCCGATGGTGTCCGCCGTGGCGATCGGCGCGACGATGCTCGGCGCGGTGGCCTACACCCAGTTCGCCGTGGCGGACGACCTGACCACCTTCACGATCACCACCGATGCCGGGGTGGAGGACGGGATCGACACGGGACCCGCCGGGATTTCCGTGGGTGACATCTTGGTCTTCTCCGCAAACTTCGTCGCGGAGGACGGCACGGCCGGGACGATCAACGGCTACCACGTGGCGACGGATCTCACGGATCCCGCCGACCCGCTGGCGAACATGGTCTCCACGATCGTCTTCGAGTTCGGTGGTGAGGATTCGATCGTCGTCTCACAGGCGAGCAGCGGCACGTTTGCGGGGGATTCGATGGTCGATTGGGCCGCTGGCGGCCAACAGTTGCGGGCGATCATCGGCGGCACCGGGAAGTTCATCGGAGCGAAGGGCCAGGTTGTCGGCAAGCAGAACGCGGACGGCTCGTGGAGCCAGGAGTTCCAGTTGGTCGACTAGTTCAGGCGCTGGATGCGGGCGGCGGGTAATTCGGTCCTCCGTCGCGCATGTCCACGTTTTTTGGTGCTTCTCTCCCCTTGTTGCCCGGGTGGGGACCTTGCACACTCGCAGCACGACCGCGGCTCAGCCGGGAGGTGCACATGTCCGAATCCGCCATCACCGCGCTCCACTCCTCACCCAATGCCCAGTTCCGGCCGGTGCCGATCGGGGCGTGGCGGCTGGACGACGCCTTCTGGGCCCCACGCATCGCACAGATGCGCGAGGTGACGTTGCCGGACCAGTGGCAGCGGCTCGTCGAGTTCGGGCATCTGGACAATTTCCGGCGGGCTGCCGGGGCGGATCTCCCCTTCCGCGGCGTGTTCTTCAACGACTCCGACCTGTACAAATGGCTGGAGGCGGCGAACTGGGCACTCGCCCACGGAGCGGAACCGTGGCTCGAAGCGCGGATCGACGAGGCCATCGCGCTGATTGCGGCGGCGCAGCGCAAGGATGGCTACATCAACACCTACTTCTCCCGGGAGCGCGAGAAGGAGCGGTGGACGAATCTCGATCTGCACGAGCTCTATTGCGCCGGGCACCTGATCCAAGCCGCGGTGGCGCATCATCGCGTGACCGGGTCGCGCACGCTGCTCGACATCGCCACCAAGTTCGCGAATCACCTGTGCGATCGCTTCGGGCCGAATCAGCAGCGGAAGCAGGTGTGGGCGGACGGGCATCAGGAGATCGAACTGGCGCTGGTTGAACTCTACCGGGAGACGGGCGAGGCGCGCTTCCTCGATCAGGCGCAGCTGTTCGTGGATGTCCGCGGACGCGGCGCGCTCGGCCGGCCCTATGACCGCTGGGAGAGCACCTATCACCAGGATCACCTGCCGCTGAAGGAGATGACCACCCTCGAGGGGCACGCGGTCCGCGCGATGTACTACCTCGCGGGGGGCGCGGATCTGGCGCTGGAAACCGGGGATCCGGATCTCATCACCGCGCTCGAGCGGCTGTGGGAAGACACGCGTCTGCGCAAGCTGTATGTCTCCGGCGGTCTCGGGGCGCGCCACGAGGGCGAGGCGTTCGGCGATGCCTATGAGCTGCCCAACGCGACGGCCTACGCGGAATCGTGTGCGGCGATCGGTTCGGTGATGTTCCACCATCGGATGCTGCACCTGACCGGCGACGGGCGGTACGCGGATTTCCTCGAGTACACGCTCTACAATGCGGTGCTTCCAGGCATCGGACTCGATGGGACAACGTATTTCTATGAGAACCCGCTGAGTGATCGCGGCGGGCACCGGCGGCAGCCGTGGTATCGGGTGGCGTGCTGCCCGCCGAACATCGCGCGGACGATCGCGGCGATGCCGGGGTATGCGGCATCGGTCGGCGAGGGCGGGATCTTCCTCCATCTGTACCTCAACGGGACGGTTGAGGTGCCACTCGACAACGGGCGCACGGTGACGCTCCGGATCGCGACGCGGTACCCGTGGGATGGCGGGATCGACATCTCGGTGGATTCGCCAGGCACCTTCGCACTGAATCTCCGGATCCCGACATGGGCATTCGGGGCGCGGCTGGAAGTCGGCGACTTCGCGGCGGACGTGCCGATCGAGCCGGGCGGCTATGCCACGGTGCGCCGTCAGTGGCGCGCCGGGGACACCGTGCACCTCGACTTCCCGATGGTGGTGCGGCGGATCGTCTCGCATCCGGCCGTGGTGGAGAATGCGAATCGGGTCGCGCTGCGCCGCGGGCCGCTGCTCTACGCGATCGAGGGAACTGATCACCCCGACACCGAGGTGCGTGACCTGATCCTGCCGGATGAGAGCGAGATCGCCCCGAGCTGGCGGATGGATGTGCTCGGCGGGATGACGGTGCTCACCGCCGATGCGATGAGTCCCACCCCTGATCCGGGCTGGGATCGCTGGCTCTACCGCACACTGCCAGACGCTCAGGCGCGAAAGGTGGTGCTCAAGCACCGCATCCTGACGGCCATCCCCTACTTCGCCTGGGCGAATCGTGCGCCTGGGGCGATGCAGGTGTGGCTGCGTCGAGCGTCCCACGACGGATAGGTCCTCGGCTACCATGCAACGGTGCAGCGCCGCTGCGTGATCGAAGCGGTGCCGGACCGGAGGAACCACGATGACCGATGGCGACGGCCCCATCTCCGGTGCCGGATCCGGACTGATCTATTGCGGGCTCTGCGGGGCGCTCAACTCGGCGAGCCGGCACTACTGTGCGGCGTGCGGCACGACATTGGTGGATGCCTTCCACGCCACCGAAGGGATTCGCGTCTTCGAGCGGGCAGACCCGGCAGCGCGCGTGATCGAGATCGTCGCCGCTGGGGTTGAGCTCGAACCGGTGATCGGCACCCAGGATGTCCCGCAGGATTGGGTCCGGGTGCGGCTGGTGAATGGCAAGCTCGGGTACGTGCGGCGGAGTGACGTGACGACCGCCTCGCCGACGCCGGTGGTCCCCACGCGGCTGCCACAGCCTGACATCAACACGCATGCACGCGGCTGTGTCAGCTCGACGGCGGCGTTGGCGGCATTGGTACTGCTCGTGTTGGTGGCGGTGATCGGGTTGGTGATCGTGTTGCGGGCCAGGCCGGAGGACCAGGGGGTGCTTTGGCTGGTGTTCTGCTTCGGGGTGGGACCGCTGTTGCTGGTCACGATCGGGTTGTACGTCGGCGCGAGATCCAGAGAGGACCGGATCGCGGAGGAACTCGGCGAAGACGCCTGATCGTCCCGGGTGGGTTCAATTGACGTGGGCGTCGGGGACCTCTTCGAGAAACCCGGTGCGGACATTCCAGACATAGCCGCGGATGGGGATCGTGTCGGGGATGAGCGGGTGGTCCCGCAAGATGCGCACATCCTCCACCACGCTGGGACCGACCTCATCAAAGGGCAGGAAGTCCATATCCGAGGCGTCCACCCCGTAGTGGTGCTCCACGCGATCCCAGAGCTCGTCGTTGGAGAAGCGCACCATGCCGCAATCGGTGTGGTGGATGACGACGATTGCCTGGGTGCCGAGCATCACCTGGGAGATCACCAACGACCGCACCGCGTCCTCGCTGGCGCGGCCACCGGCGTTGCGGATGACATGGGCATCGCCGGCGCGCAATCCGAGGATCTTCGCCGGATCGAGGCGCGCGTCCATACAGGTCAGCACGGCCACCTTCTTCACCGGGGGCCCCGCGAGCTCCTCGGTCGGGTGCGTCTTAGCGTATTCGATGTTGGCGTTGATGAATTCATCAAAGAGACGCATCGGGCAGCTGCTCCTGCGGTCCACCGGGGTGTGGGGTGGCCGTCAGGAGCATGTTGTACCGCATCGAGCGGTCATCCTGTCGTGCCGCCGCAACGTCACGCCGGGCGAGCAGCCTAAGCGTTTCCCACGACTGCGGCCGGGAGCCATCCAACAAGGTCCTGGCGCTGCACCTCGACATAGCCGTTGACGACGGACCCGTCCACCAACGACACGAGCAGGCCTGCCTCGATGCTGCCGACGACGGATGCATCGGGATCGGGCGAGGCCAGCACGGTCGTGTCGGTGAGCACCACGCGAGCGCTCCAGCCGGGAACCGCGAGGAACGCGCAGACCCCGCTGAGGCAACGTCCGCAGCAGGGGGTTTCGTCGCGGCAAGCGTAGCCTTCCACCACGCAGCAGGACGGTTGCACGCCGGCGAGGTCGGGATCATCCGCCCACGCGTTGCACCGCTCGCTTGGGGCATCGCAGAAGACGCCACCGCCACAGGCTCCCGCTGCCTCGTCCGATTCCGGCTCCGCGCGGACCCATCGCGGCAGCAGCGCGATCATGCCGGTGATCAGCCCCAAGCGTCTCCGGGACCAACCGCGGGTGAACGCGTCAAACGAGTTCGGGTGCATGGCGGTTCTCCACGGTGCCGGGAAATGCATCGGCGCCGCCCCGTGGGGCGGCGCCGACAACGTGCATTGACTGGTTGAGACGACTAGCCCTCGAGGTTGGCGAGTCGGGTCTCGAGCGCCGCGTTCCTGG
>JAPOLF010000082.1 GCA_029977305.1 bacterium
CAGCCTGAGCGAGACTGTCACCGAAACCAGTTTTGCCGAGGTGGTGCCGGGCGCCGTCTCGCGTGTCGAGGTGCGTCTGCGTGGTGGCGTGCCGATGCTGTGGATCAACGGCAGTGACGTCTCCAGCGCGCTCGGGCTCAATGTCCCCACCATCGGCGAGACGGTCACGCCGCGGTTTGGTGCCTCGGCTCGCAATGCCGGTACCCCGTTCGAGGTCGACATCGATCGATTGGCGGTCCTCTCCTTGCGGTGAGGTTGCGCGATTGCCATGAGGTGGGACAATGCGACGTGTCGCATCAATTCGCCGGTGGAGGTTGCCCGTGAAGACCCTCATCGCGCTCCTGATGGTTGTCGGGCTGATGGGGTCCGCGACCTTTCTCCCGGCAAACGCCGCCCAGCAACTTGATCCGGACGTTCGTGATCGCGTGACCGCCGCGGCGGTGCAGGTGGCGATTGATGCGTGGTTCACCGAGGCTGATGGCGACGATGGCCCGGCGCCGATCACCGTCGGCAGCGGCACCATCGTCTCCCCCGATGGCTTGGTGATCACCAATGCGCATGTGGTCGATGAGGCGACTCGGCGCGAGGTGTTCAACGACTACCGGTCACATTGGCTCGAGGAGTATCCGACGGACGACCTCGAGTTCTATCCCGACACCATGTTGTTGCTTGCCTCGGACGGGTTTCGGCCGCCACGACTTGCCTACCAAGCTGAGATTCTTGAGGTCGATGTGCGAAGCGACATCGCCATCCTCCGGATCATCGATAGCGTGGATCCAGCGCCGTACCCGTTCGTTCCTATGGGGGACAGCAACGATCTCCGTCTCGGCGATCCCATCTTCATCTTTGGCTATCCGATGAGTGGGGGCGATGCACTCACGTTCACCACGGGTGTCGTCAGCGGCTTCAACTTTGCGAACCCGTCCGATGATTACCCCATCTGGATCAACAGCGACGCCGTCATGTCCGGCGGGAACAGCGGTGGAACGGCCGTCAATGATCGAGGCGAGTTGATCGGCATCCCCACCGAAGGTGCCAGTCTGGATTGCCGGCCAGGGGACACCAATGGCGATGGGGAGTTCACCAGCGAAGATGTCGGCTGCATCCCCACTGGCGGCTCGATCGGGCGCCTCCGCCCGGTCAACATCGCTGAGTCCATCCTCGCCCGAGCAGAGGGCCGACGCTCCGCGCAGGCGGTGCCCACCGCGACGCCCCGACCTCCGACGTCCACACCGATCCCCCCAACCGCCACCCCGATTTCCGCCTGGGCCGATTTCACCGACACGTTCCCCGGCACGAGGCAAACGTTGGTCAACGAGAATGGAATCGTTGTCACCTCTGGTGGCAATGAATTCCATATGTCATTCGGCTGGGCCGACCTGAGCAGCGACGGCTGGGAATACTCTGAGATGCCGGACCAATTCGGCGACTATGCCATTTCGGTCATCGTCAAGACCTACAGCGGCAATGGGGAAATTCTCTTGGAAGCGGAATCCACCAACGACGACCATCGCTGGGTATTCGCGGTTGATCCGATATGGCGCACCTGGTCACTTTGGCGGCTGAATGATCAGCAGACACAGCACTTCTACTGGATAGAGCCGCGCGCACTCCCTCCAGGAGTTTCCGGAACGATCTCCAAGGCCGAGCTCCAAATCATCGATGGCATTCCGCACTTTCTCGTCAACGGCATCGACGTTTCCGCATATTCCGGGCTGGAGATGCCATACCTCTCCCGGCCACGCGCGTACAGTTGGGGTGCTCGAAGTTCGACTGGCAGTTTTGAGGTTGTCCTATCGAGTGTTCGACTCCGTGAACTTCCCTAGGTCAGGTTGATGGAGAGCACTGCCAGCGCCTCAGCCGTCGCTGCCTGCGTCACCTGCATTCGGTCTCCGGAGAACGTGAACCGCGTGCACCGCGCCCCAGCTGGCCCCGCCACCGCGACGTAAACCAGCCCCACCGGCTTGGTCACCGTCGCACCTCCAGGACCTGCGATCCCCGTGGTGCTCACCGCCCACGTCGCCCCGAATGCCTTCCGCGCCCCTTCCGCCATCGCGATCGCACACGCCTCGCTCACCGCGCCGTGCTTCTCCAAGATGGTGCGATCGACACCCAGCAGGTGCTCCTTCGCGCTGTTGGCATACGCCACGATCCCGCCCAGCATGTAGGCGCTCGATCCGGCCACGCTGGTGATCCGCGCCGCGACATTCCCGCCGGTGCAGCTTTCCGCCGTCGCGATCGTCCCGCGATCACCTGCGCCCAGCAGGTGAAACAGCTGCTCCTCCAATGACAACGTCATGCCACACCTCCCGACCCACCGGGCACCACGTGAACCGCCTCGGGTGGAACCGCCGCGATCACCGTCTCGCCGATCGCCGGCAGCCATCCACGCGACCACGGTACCGCAACCACCAAGGTCCGATCACCTCGACGCACCACCACCCGGTTGCTCGCAGGCATCGGCCCGATCTCGCTCACGTGCCCCTCCAGGCCCGACCACCCCTCCGGCATTGGTCGATCGATCGGCAAGAGACGGATCGCTCCTGCACGGATCAATGCCACTGGGGCTTCACCAACATCTGCCACGCCGCCCCCCACCCGCACCTCGCCCCAGCCATCGAGGACGATGACTGAGCGATCATCACGCACGAATCGGCCCGGAAGCAGATTCTCGACCCCCAGCAATCGCGCCGCCTCGAACGACGACGGACGCGCCATCACCTCACCGGCCGGACCGTGTTGCAAGATCGCGCCGCCGCTGAGCACGCCAAGCGTTCCACCGAAGGCCAGCGCTTCGCCGAGGTCGTGCGTCACCAGCACCGCTGCCCCACTCGTCGCGCCGAGCCAGGTCACCAGATCAGCGGCCACCGATGCGCGCGTGGCTGGATCGAGGGCGGCGAACGGCTCGTCCAGCAGGAGCAGCGAAGGGTCCATCACCAACGCCCGGGAAAGCGCCACCCGTTGCGCCCCGCCGCCGGAGAGGCGGTCCGCCCGCCGATCCGCGAGGCCGGCGATCCCGAAGTCCTCCAGCCAGCCGGTCACCCGCCGCTCCCGCTCGTCGCGTGCGATCCCATTGAAGCGTGGAGCCATCCCGACGTTGTCCCGCACCGATCCGCGAAACAGCATCGGATCCTGAAAGACCAACCCGATGCGCCGCCGCAGCGCCCGTGCATTCGCGCGCGTCGCAATCTCACCACCGACCTGCACCGTCCCCGCGCTCGGCTGAAGGAGGAGCGCCATCGTCAGTAACAGCGTGGTCTTCCCGGAGCCGTTCGGCCCGACGATCGCCACTCGTTCATCGGCATCCACGGCGAGGTCTGTCACCGCCAGCACGGTGCGTCGACCGCGCACGACCTGCACCTGGTGCATCCGCAGCAAGGAGTCGCTCATCGGCGACGCTGCACGATCGTCAATCCGAGCGTGACCGCATACACGAGGATCAGCAGGATGGTCGAGAGGGCGATCGCCGTGGCGAAATGGCCGCGATTGACCTCGAGCACGGTGGCGGTGGTCAAGACGCGGGTCTGACCCTTGATGTTGCCACCGACCATCATCGCGGCGCCGACTTCCGAGATCACCGCGCCGAATCCCGCCACCACCGCGGCGATCAACGCCACGTGTGCCTCGCGCAGCAGTGCCCACGCCGTAGCCGGTCCAGATGCCCCGAGCGCGGCGAGCTGCAGCCGATAGCGCGGATCGAGGCCCGACACCGCCGCGTAGGTGAGGCCGGTGACGATCGGTGTCGCGATCACCGCCTGCGCGATGACCATCGCCGATGGCGTGTACAGCAGCCCCCACTGCCCGAGCGGACCGCTCCGCCACAGGAGAATGCTCACCACCAACCCGGCGACCACCGGCGGGAGCGCCATTCCCGCGTGCACCGCTCCGACCACCGCGGTCTTGCCAGGGTGCTCATGCAAGGCAATCACGGTGCCGATCGGCACGCCGATGAGCAGCGCGATCAGCGTGGCACTCAGCGAGACCCGCAGCGAGAGCCACGCGATGGACCAAACCTCGGGATCACCCGAGATCAGCAGTTGCCATGCCTCACCGATGCCTTGGACGATCTCGCTCATGTCGCACCGATCTTCGCATGGCGACGCGTCAGGCGGCCGGCGTCGCCTCCGGCGTGGCTGGGGCGAAGCACGAGTCCTCGGCGCAGGGCGTGAAGAGCGGCTGGCCGAACTCCTCGACGCCGAACTCCGCGATGACCTGCTGCGTTTCCGGCTCGAGCAGGAACGCCATGAACGCCGCGCCCGCCTCACTGTTGATGCGCTCGCCATTCTCCGGGTTGAGCAGGATCACGTGGTAGATGTTCTGCAGCGCCTTGCCGCCCTCGAAGAGGATCGGCAGGTCGATCGCATCGCCCTGTGCCAACCACGTCCCACGATCACTGATCGTGTACGCCTGCTGCTCGTTCGCGATGCGCAGGGTGTCTGCCATCCCGCTGCCGGACTCGACGTACCATGCGCCGTCCGGGGTGATAGAAGCGGCTTTCCACAATTTCTTCTCGAGGTTGTGGGTGCCGGAATCGTCGCCACGGCTGACGAAGGGCGAACCCGCAGCGGCGATCGCGGCCATCGCTGCCGCCGCGTCCGGGGCATCGGCGATCTTTGCCGGGTCATCCTCCGGTCCGACGATGACGAAGTCGTTGTACATCACGGTCTTGCGGTCGGTGCCGAAGCCGTTGGCCATGAACTCTTCCTCGGCGGCCGGGCTGTGCACGAGCAAGACGTCGGCCTCGCCCTTCTCGCCCATCTCCAGCGCGGCACCGGATCCCACGGCGATGGGCTTCAGGGTCAGCCCGGTCTCGGCGAGGAAGAGCGGAGCGAGCGCGTCGAGCAACCCGCTGTCGGCCGTGCTGGTGGTGGTGGCGAGGATGACCTCCCCGGCGGCCACCGGCGTCGCGTCCTGTGCGCGCGCGATCGTCGGCACCATCACCGACGCAAGCATGACCACCAAGGCGACTCGCCGCGTGATGCCGCGCATGGGAACCTCCTCGAGGTGAGTGACGACGCGTGCGGCACAGCGGTGCAACACGGGTGCATCTTACCCGAGTTCGTCCCGCAGACCTTCGACGAATCGCTGCTCCACCACCTGTTCGAGGCCGTCGGTGATCGCACGGAACCGCGTCACCAGGTTTCGGCCGCGCGGCGTGAGATGGCTGCCGCCCCCCTCTCGCCCGCCGCTCTCCGACTGCAGCAGCGGGAAGCCGAGCGCCTCCTCAATCTCATGGATGCGCTGCCAAGCGGTGCGATACGGAACGCCAAGCTGCTCCGCCGCCCGCGCGATCGACCCGGTGCTGTCGACAGCCTCGAGCAGGTCCGCCCGCCATTCGGAGAGGAGCACCCCGGCGTCGTCTTCGACCCAGATCTTGATTCGCACGCGCGGCGATCGAGATGCCTCGGGGTCGTCCTCGCTGGCGCTCATCGTTGCTCCCGTCCCGCCGCCCAGCGGACGCCCCCCAGCGTCAATCCCGCCGCAGCCAGCAGCGCCGCCGCGAGGATCACCGCCGTCGCGATGTCGCCGCCACCGTAGGCGGAGTAGATCGCCAAGGGCATGGTCCGCGTCACACCGGGGAAGTTCCCGGCGAACATGATCGTCGCACCAAACTCCCCCACCGCGCGAGCCCACGCCAAGACCACCCCGGCAAGAATCCCCGGCAGCGCGATCGGCAGCGTGACTGTGCGGAACCGCGCCCAAGGCGAAGCCCCCAGATCAGCCGCGACATCCTCCAAATCCTGCTGCACCCGTTGCAACGACGCGGCCGAGGCCCGCACGAAGAACGGCGCGGAGACGAAGCACTGCGCGAGCACCACGGCGGCGGTGGTGAAGCCGATGGTCAGGCCCGCCTCGGCGAACCACCGTCCGATCACGCCATTGCGCCCGAAGGCCAACAGGAGGGCGATTCCCGCCACCGACGGCGGCAACACGATCGGCAGATCGACCACCACATCGAGCGCCCGCCGACCAGTGAACTCCCGTCGCGCCAGCAGGTAGGCGAGCGGCAACCCGGTCACCACGATCAGGGCCGTGGAGAGCAGCGAGGTCTTCAGGGTGAGCGCCATTGCCTCGCGCAGCGCGGCGGAGCCTTCGCCCGTGAGCGCTCCATCCGTCAGTGCCCTCCATCCCAACGCCACCAGAGGCAGCACCAACAGCAGCACCAGCGGCAGCGGCAGCAGCCAGAGCACCAGATCGGACCATTGGAGCCGCGGCCGCTTCCCAGCCTGCGGCGTCCGGTCCCCGCCCGTGGGGTCGACGCGAACCCGCCAATCCGCGATGCCGTGGGGCTGGGCCGCATCGATCGGGGTGCTGAACTCCGCCCGCGCCTGACCAGCATCGTATGCACTGATGCTCATGGCGCGAGGAACCCGTGAGCACGCAGAATCGCGGCACCCTCATCCGAGCGCACGTACCTGATGAACGCGGCGGCGAGTGCCACATCACCATCGGTCGCGGCAGCGATCGGGTAGTGGACCATCGGTCCGGCGCCATCCGGCAGAGAGATGGCGATCACTGCATCGCCCGCCGATTGCGCATCGGTGGCATAGACCAGGCCCGCATCGGCTTCGCCGAGTTGCACCTTGGCGAGGACGTCACGCACGTCCTCCTCTTCGGACACGACGTTGCCCTTCAACCCCTCGAGCCACCCCAGGGGTGCCGTCATCGAAACCACGCACATGGCTTCTCGCGCATATCTCCCGGCCGGAACCGATGGACCGGCGAGCACCAACTTGACGCCGGGTCGCGAGAGATCGGCGACGCGGGTGATGTCGGCCGGGTTCGTCGCCGGCACCACGAGCACGACCACATTCCCAGCGAAGACCTGGGGTTCCCCAGTCACCACCTGGGCATCCGCAGCCATCGCCATCGAAGCTGCGTCGGCAGTGGCGAGCACGTCGGCCGTGGCTCCCTCGGCGAGTTGCGTCACCAGCGTCTGCGATCCGGCGAAGTTGAAGGTGACGGATACTTCCGGATTGTCCGCTTCGATGGCATCGCCGATCTCCTCGAAGGCATCCGTCAACGACGACGCCGCGAACACGGTCAGGTCGCCCCCCTCCGTCGGGAATGGCACCGCGGCGGCTTCGTGGGCGCGGGGTGTCGCACTCTCAGGCGAGGCATTCCCGCATGCTTCCGGCCAGCCGGTCGATTCAGCACCCGCACCACCGCTGAGCAAGGCGATCGCCAGCACCACCAATGCGATGAGCACCAGCGTTCCGCTGCGTTTGCCGTTGAAGGGTCCTCGACGAGTCACAATCAGGTCCTGACTATTCAACTATTGACTAGCATGGTTGAAGCACTCTAAAGCCCGATCCCGGCTGGGTCAACTGCACGATCGGTAGCCGAGCCACGGCACCATTGGCGGTCGGTGCCGGACCATCCTCCTGCGCGCATTGGAGAACGGCCCATGGACGCCTTGCTCACCGCATACCCCACCGAACTGTTCCGGTCTGGCGATCCGGCACCGGATGGCCGCTGCGTCCTGCTCTGGGTGCAGCGTGCGAAGCGGACCGCGGGCAATCCTGCCCTCAATCTCGCCGCCGACCTCGCCCACGCTCTCGATCTGCCGATCGTCGCGGTCTTCGCGATGGTCGAGTCGTACCCGAGCGCCACCCTTCGCGCCTACACCTTCCTCGCGGAAGCACTCAGCGACCTTCCCGCCGCCTTTGCTGCGCGCGGCATCGGCTGGCAGCTGCGTATCGGCGCGCCGGGGACCGTCATCCCGCAAGCCGCCTCGGAACTCGGTGCGGCGATCGTGGTCACCGACCAAGACACGATGCCGCTCGGCCGGAGGTGGCGCACCGAGGTTGCGCAGCAGCTCAACGTGGCGCTCATTGCGGTCGACACCGACACCGTCGTCCCCACCGCCACCTTCCCCGGCCCGGAACACGCGTCGCACACCATCCGGCCGAAACTGTGGAAGCGGATCGCCGCCGACGGCCTGCTCGATCCGATTCCCGCGCCGCGTTCCGTCCGACCATGGACCGCCTAGCTCGATCCCGGCCCGAATCCCCTCATGGTGATCGACACCTTTCCCATCAACCGCGCCGTCGGGCCCTCGCCCACCTTCCGCGGCACCCGCACCGAAGCGGAGCAGCGCCTCGCAGCCTTCGTCGCCGATCATCTCGCCGACTATGCGGAACTCCGCAATTTCCCGGATCGCCGCTGCCAGTCGATGCTCTCCGCGTACCTCCACTTCGGAGTGATGGGTCCGGTCGAGATCGCTCGCACATGTATCGATGCCCGCTCATCGAGTGGGGGCTTCATCTCGCCGCGGAACATCTCCGTCATCCCGCCGGAACCGGCCGTCGAGGATCTCTCGCTGCAGGTCTTCCTCGACGAACTCATCACCCAGCGCGAGCTTGCGATCAACTATGCGTTGCGCACCCCCGGCTTCGATCGCTGGCAGAGCGTCCCCGAGTGGGCCCGTCTCTCGATGGAGGGCCACGCCGCGGATGCCAAACCGCACCAGTACACCGAGGAGCAACTCGAGCGCGGCGAGACGCATGATCAACTCTGGAACGCGGCGCAGCGCCAGATGGTCCACGAGGGGTACATGCCCAACTACCTCCGCATGTATTGGGCGAAGCAGATGGCCTACTGGCTCGAGACCCCGGAGCAGGCGTTCAACCTCGCCATCCGCCTGAATGACACCTACCAACTCGACGGGCGGGATCCCAACGGGTACAGCGGCGTCGCGTGGTCGCTCGGCGGCCGACATGATCGGCCCTTTCCGCCCAACAAGCCGGTGCTCGGTCTGATCCGCCCGATGGGGCTCCGCGGCATGCGCAAGAAGT
>JAPOLF010000083.1 GCA_029977305.1 bacterium
GGCCCTTGGCGGCACCGCCTGCCATCAGCTGTTACTCCGCTCCCGTGGCGCCGCCGACGTTGACGGGCTCGTCGAGACCGAGTTCCTCGCCGGTCTCGGCATTGAAGCGGTGACGCAGATCGCGATTCCAGAAGACTTCGAGGACGCCGTCGACGAGGTCGACATCGACCGCGAGGTTGGCGAGGGAGTCATCGAGGGGACCGTAGCTCTTGCCGCGGACTTCGATCGTGCCGTCGGGCTTGACCTGTCGCGGTGAGCGGCCGGACCAGAGCATCTCGTTGCCGGATTGGGCCTCGGTGTACTCGGCAGCTTGGCGGAGGAGATCGTCGCCCATGCCGTGGAGGGTGGCAGGGTCCTTGATGTAGATCTTCCAGCCGGTGAGCTTGAATGCGAGGCGGGCGTTCTGGCCCTCCTTGCCGATGGCGAGGGACATGGACTCGGTCGGGACGATGACCGTGGCGACCTTGTTCTCCTCATCGAGGGAGACGCTGCTCGGCTTGGCCGGGCTGAGGGCATTGGCAATGAACTGGGCGGTATCGGGCGACCACGGGATGACGTCGATCTTCTCGCCGTAGAGCTCGTTGACGATGTTCTGGATGCGGACGCCGCGAACGCCGACGCAGGCGCCGACCGGGTCGACTTTCTCCTGCCGGGCGACGACGGCGACCTTGCTGCGGAGGCCGGGTTCGCGGGCGATGCTCTTGATCTCGACGGCACCGCTGAAGATCTCGGGGACCTCAGCCTCGAAGAGGCGCTGGATCAACCCGGGGTGGCTGCGGGAGACGATGAGCTGCGGACCGCGCTCGTCCTTGTTGACCTCGACGAGGAGGACCTTGATGCGCTGACCGGGGCGGTAGCGCTCGTTGTGGACCTGCTCGCGGGCGGGCATGACGGCCTCGGCCTTGTTGAGCTCGACAATGACGGCGCGGGCGTCGGAACGCTGCACGGTGCCGTTCATGAGTTCGAGTTTCTTGTCAGCGAACTCTTCGTAGACGGTGTCGCGCTCGTAGTTGCGGAGGTGCTGCATGACCACCTGCTTGGCGGTCTGGGCGGCGATGCGACCGAAGTTGTCGGGCGTGCGCTCGATCTTGATGACGTCGCCAACCACGGGATGGGCGGCGAGGGACTTCGCCTGCTCGACGGTGACCTCGTTGATTGGATCCTCGACGACGTCGACCACGCGCTTGACGACCAGCACACGCATCGTGCCGGACGAGGAGTCCATGTCGATCTCGACGTCCTCTTCGGTGTTGGCCATCTTCTTGTAGACGGTCTTCAGTGCCTGCTCGACCGAGTTGATGACGGCATCCTTCGGGATGCCGCGCTCAGCGGCGATCTGGGCTATGGCGGTGTAGAAGTCGCTCTTCATGGTGGCGGCCTCCTCGCTGCGGGCGGGGTGGCGTCGCCAGTTGTCGCTGGGGGGCGCACAAGCGCCAGCCCGGGACGTGAAACCGCCACCCCTGATGATGTCCTCGGGATCAGGACACGGAAAACGCGGGCCATAGGCACCGCGTTTGCTCAAGGCTTGGTTCCCGGGGGAAGCATAGCACTGAAGCGACAGTGCGGACAACTTGGGCGGAGTGGCCGAACCGGGGTGGCGCGGGTGCGTAGAATTGGGGGCATCACGGTCTCAGGAGGGTGTTCCGATGCTGAAGTTGGCCCGTCGCCTCTCGATCGCCGCCGCGGTGGGGATGTTCATCGTGCTCCTGATGGGGGCGCTGGTGACCAAGACGGGGTCCGGGATGGGCTGTGGGAGGTCGTGGCCGCTGTGCAACGGGGAGTTCATCCCGTCGTACACGATCGAAACGGCGATCGAATACAGCCACCGGCTGGTGACGAGTGTCGAGGGCTTGCTGCTGGTGGGGGCGTGCGCCACGGCGTTCCGCTTCCGCAAGGCGCTGCCGGAACTGAAGGTGCTGATTCCGGTGACGCTGTTCACCTTGGTGCTGCAGTCGGGGATGGGGGCGCTGGCGGTGATCTGGCCGCAGAGCCCGTGGGTGCTGGCGACGCACTTCGGGATCTCGATGACGGCGGTGGCGTCGACGGCCTTGATGGCGCGGGTGCTCGGCGAGGGTCCGGATCGGCCGCCGCGCAATCCGTATGTGGTGCCGAGGAACTTCATCTGGGCGACGTGGGGGTTGCTGCTGCTGGTGACGGTGATCGCCTACATGGGGGCGTACGTCAGGCACAGCAAGGCATCGCTCGCGTGCGCGTCATGGCCGCTGTGCAATGGCAAGGTGTTGTCCGGGTTGACGCTGCCGGAGGGGGTGGTGGTGGCGCACCGGATCGCGGCGCTGATCGGGCTGGTGGTGATCGTGGTGATGTGGCGGTGGGCGGCGACGTTCACGGGGCGTCCGGATCTCGGCCGGATCGGGCTGATCGCGACGGTGATCGTGGTGGTGCAGGCGATGACAGGGGCACTGGTGCCGCTGACGCAGCTGTCGTTCTGGAGCACGATGACGCACGCAGGGTTGATGGCGCTGCTCTTCGTGGTCTGCACGGAATGGTGCCGCCTGGCGATGCCGCAGCCGACCGGGAAGCCCTCGAAGAGTGCGGCTGAGTCAGGGATGCCGTTGGCGAGTTCCGGATCGTCGGCGGATTAGGCCGGGCTCTATTGCCCGAGCGCGGTGACGATGGTGTCGACGTTGCTGCGCATCATGCCGTCGTAGTGCTCGCCGGGTGAGCCGGGGGCGCCGAGGGCATCGCTATAGAGGGGCGGGGCGATGGCGACGCCGGCCTCGCTGGCGATGGACTCCATGAGGGCGGGGTTCTGCACGTTCTCTACGAAGATGGCCGGGACGCCGGCGGCGCGGATCTCGTCGACGAGGGCGACGATGTCGGCGGCGGAGGGTTCGGCCTGCTCGGTGGTGGTGCCGAGGGCGGTGCCGAGAATCTCGAAGCCGTAGCGATCGGCAAAGTAGCCGAAGGTGTCGTGGGCGGTGACGAGTTTGCGGCGATCCTCGGGGAGGGTGGCGACGCGTTCGAGGACCCACGCGTCGAGCTCCTCGAGGTTGGCGATGGCGGCGTCGGCGTTGGCCTCGTAGGTGGCGGCGTTGGCGGGATCGGCGGCGACGAGCGCGTCGCGGATCGCCTCGGTCATGCGGATGGCGTTTTGGACGTCATGCCAGACGTGGGGATCGGACGCACCGTGGTCGTCGGATGGGGCGTCTGCGGCGTCGGTGTGATCAGCCGCGCGGAGGGGGAGGCCGTCGGTGAGGGTGACGACGGTGGCGGATTCGCCGGAGCCTTGGAGCAGGTCGTCGAGCCAGGGCTCGAAATCGAGGCCGATGGCGAAGACAAGGTTGGCATCGGCGAGGGCGATGGCGTCGGCAGGGGTGGCGGCGAAGGTGTGGGTGTCGACACCGGCACCGACGATGGTGCGGACGTCGGCGGCATCCCCGGCGACGGCGGCGACGAGATCACCGAGGACGCTGAAGGTGGCGACGACGACAGGTTTGTCAGTAGCGCGCGCGATCTGGTGCGGGACGCCGAGGAGCACCACAGCGGAGGTGGCGAGGACGCCGCGTCGGGTGAGCTGGTGGCGAAACGGGGTGGGCATCGGGTTCGGCTCCTCGGAAGGTCGACTGCACGCGGAGGTGGCAAGGATGCCGCATCGGCGGCTGGGCGGCGCGATAGCCACTGATACAGTGTATCATTACCGGTGAAATCGGGACAAAGGCGGGCAGACCCCGTTGACCGATGCGCGGGTGTTTGCTACCATCCGCGTCTAGCCCCGCGTGGGGCGGCGCCGATGTGCCTCATCGGCGCGTTCTGTGTTCAACGATGGGGTGAGTGCCATTTCCCGACCCGCGCAAACTCGCGTCAACGAGCGGATCCGGATTCGCGAGGTCCGGCTGATCGATGAAGAGGGGAATCAGGTTGGGGTGATCCCGACGTTCGAGGCCCTTCAAATGGCGCGAGACCGAGGCTTGGATCTCGTCGAGGTGGCGCCCAATGCCATGCCGCCGGTGTGCCGGCTGATGGACTATGGAAAGTTCCGCTACGAGCAGAGCCGGAAAGAGCGCGAGTCGCGGAAGCACCAGCACGTTGTTGAGTTGAAGGAAGTGCGCATCCGGCCCAAGATCGACGATCACGACTTGGAGACGAAGGGCCGGCAAGCAGCGAAGTTTCTCAATGCGGGCGACAAGGTGAAGGTCACCGTGTTGTTCCGCGGACGAGAGATGGCCCATCCGGACATCGGCAAGGGATTGCTGGACCAGATGGCAGATTTCCTTCGCCCGCATGCGACGGTGGAGCAGCCACCGCGGATGGAAGGGCGGACGATGACGATGTTCTTGAATCCGTTGAAGCCGAAGCAGACGGCGCAGAAAGAGGATCGCAACCGTGGCGAAGAAGAAGGCGACGAAACTCAAGACGCATAGCGGTGCCAAGCGCCGGTTCAACGTGACGGCCACGGGCAAGATCATGCACGCCAAGGGCATGAAGAGCCACAACCGCCGGAAGAAGTCGCCGCGGACGAAGCGGCAGTTCGACCGGATGTTGGAGATGGATTCGACGATGGTGAAGAAGGTCCGGAAGCTGCTGCCGTACGGCTTGGAGTAGCTCAGGACGTCTTGCGACACGTGCCGCAGGGGCGGCACCAGCAGTCAGCGCATCAGGAAGCTGAGGGATTTCAATGGCTCGGGTGAAGCGGGGCGTGACGGCCCACCGGCGGCACAAGAAGGTCTTGGCGCAGGTCAAGGGCCACTACAGCTCGAACAACCGCCTGTACAAGCGGGCCCACGAGTCGCTGATGCGCGCACTGCGGTACGCGTACCGCGACCGCCGGACGAAGAAGCGGGACATGCGTCGGTTGTGGATCGTCCGCATCAACGCGGCGTCGCGCAGCAACGGGCTCTCCTACTCGAAGTTCATCGCGGGGCTGAAGGCTGCCAACATCGGGCTGGACCGGAAGGTGCTGGCCGATCTCGCGGTGCGTGACGCGGCGGGGTTTGCTGCCGTCGTCGACGCGGCGAAGCAGGCGCTGGCCAAGGCATAGCGATTCCCGGCAAGACGCCCCGGCTCGGCAACGAGTCGGGGCGTCGTCGTGTCTGGCGGGGTTCTGCCACAATGGCTGGGACGGTGACCGTCCGGTCAGCGTGAAATCCGAGGCGCGCGGTGTCCGACCTGATCTCCAGCCCATCGAATCCCACGCTGACGCGGGTGCGCGGCTTGCTGACGCGCAAGGAGCGCCGTCTGGCGGAGGGGGTGTACGTCGTCGAAGGTCGACGTGCGGTGGACGATGCGATGGCGGCAGGAGCGGTGCCGGAGTTGGTGCTGGTGCGCTCGGGCAATGAGTCATTGGTGCCAGAGGGGTTGCCGCGACGGGTGCCGGTGCGGGCGGTCTTGGCAAAGTGCTTCAACCCGATCAGCGACGTGGCGCATCCGCAGGGCATCATGGCCGTGGTGCCGATGCCGCGCCTGGAGATCGACCGCACGGCGGTGCCGCTGGTGGTGGTGCTGGATCGGGTGCGGGATCCGGGGAATCTGGGGACATTGCTGCGAACGGCGGCGGCGGCCGGTGCCACCTTGGCGGTGCTGACGCCGGAATCGGTTGATCCGTTCAACCCGAAAGTGGTGCGATCGGCAATGGGGGCGCATCAGCGGATTCCGATCCGGATGCTGCCCGACGCGGAGACTGAGGCGCTCTTGCGGGAGCTCGCGGTGGTGGCGACGACGCGGGCTGATGCCGACACGCGGTACGACGCAGTGGATTGGCGGAAACCGGCGGCGATCGTGGTGGGATCCGAGGCGTCGGGAGTCTCTGCGGAGATGGATGCGTTGGCGACGGTGGCGATCGCGGTGCCGATGGCAGGCGAGGTGGAATCGCTGAACGCGGCGACGGCGGGTGCCGTGGTGCTTTTTGAGGCGGCCCGGCAACGACGCGGCGGAGACGGCAGGTAGACCGGGTTTTTCCTCGGACTGCGCCCCTCCCCCACCCGACTGACGGGGGAACCGGCTGATGTAACCGTTTTCCGCACTGCGGGCCAGGATTTTTGCGCATCCCGGGCCGAGAAAGGCCGTACGGTCGCCAAAATCGTGCTATGCTGTACGGACATTCGGCCGTGTGTCCGAGCGTCGGACCGTGTGGTGACGCACACGCGGCAGGGAACGGTGGGAGGAACAATGCGCAAGCAAGACCTGATCAAGGCCATCGCGAAGGAAGCCAAGATGTCGGAGGCGCAGGCGGGTGCCGCGCTGAACGCGCTGATCGACACGGTTGAGAAGGCGTTGGCGTCCGGTGACGAGGTGACGATCAGCGGCTTCGGGTCGTTCAAGGTGTCTGAGCGCGCCGCGCGCGAGGGTCGCAACCCGCGCACGGGCGAGACGATGAAGATCCCGGCGCGGAAGAGCCCGACCTTCAAGGCTGGCACCCAGCTGAAGGCCGCGGTCGAGAAGTAAGCGCGAGCCCGGACATCGGGCACGGCACAGTTCTCACGCGTGACAACGAGCGAGCGGCGGAATGGCTTCCGCCGCTCGTTTTCTTGTGCTGGGGTTGGTCAGGCGACTTTGGCGCGTGCTGAGTCGATCGCGGCGGCGATGGCTTGGGGGACCATGGCCTCGGCGGCGCGGGCAGCGACACCAACGGCGTTGGCGATGGCGCGCTCGTTCGAGCGGCCGTGGGCGATGACGGTGACCCCGTTGACGCCGAGGAGCAACGCGCCGCCGGTCTCGGCGTAATCGATGCGCTCCTTCGCACGGCGGAAGGCGGGTTTGAGGAAGCCGGCGGCGAGCTTGCGGACGAAGGTGGCGGTGATCTCCTCGCGGATGATCTCGCCGACGAACGAGGCTGCACCCTCGGCGACTTTGAGCAGGACGTTGCCGGTGAAGCCATCGGTGACGACGACGTCGACGATGCCGCGCGGGACGTCTCTCCCCTCCACGTTGCCGTGGAAGTTGAGATCGGGCTCCGCCTTGAGGAGTTCGTAGGTTTCCTGGACGAGTTGGTTGCCTTTGCCGGGTTCCTCGCCGTTGGAGAGGAGGCCGACGGTGGGGTGCGGGATGCCGAGGGCGCGCTGGGAGAAGATCACCCCCATGCGCGCGAATTGGACGAGATTCAAGGGCTTGGGATCGGTGACCGCCCCGAGATCGAGGACGAGGGTGCGGCCGCGCGCGCTGGGGAGCGGCGAGGCGATGGCGGGTCGATCGATGCCGGGGGTGCGGCCGAGGTTGAGGAGGGCGGCAGCCATCACGGCGCCGCTGTTGCCGCAGGAGACCATGGCGTCGGCGCGGCCGTCCTTGACGAGGCGGAGGGCGACGTTGATGTCGGCGTCCGGCTTGCGGCGGACGGCCTGGGCGGGGGATTCGTCCATGGCGATGGTGTCGGGGGCGTTGACGACCTCGACGGTGACGCCGGTGGTGTCGGTGGTGGCGAGGATGCGACGGAGTTCGGCTTCGGGGCCGACGAGCACGAGATCCACGCCGAAGCGGCGAGCGCCCTCGACTGCACCGGGGATCACCGTCTGTGGCCCGTGGTCGCCCCCAACGGCGTCGACGGCAATACGCATGCGCGGGACTCCACGAACGTGCAAGTGACAGCAGGGGCGATGCTAGCACAGGCAGGGCGGAACGGGGTGCCTGCGGGGACGGCACAAGGCGACGGACCGGAGCCCGTCGCCTTGCGATGGTCGCCCTGCGACTAGAAGACGGTCACGGTGACGGTGCCGCTGTTCAGGTCGAGGTTGCTGCCGCCGGTGTTGAACATGCGCACGGTGGCGGTGTTCGACGCACTGACCACACAGGTGATGATCGCATCCTCGGTGGTGAGCGTTGAGAGTGCCGCAACGCACGTCTGTCCAACAGCCGCTCCGGTGACGGTGACAGTGGTCGCCGTGGAGTGGAGCGAGAGGGTGTCCGGCGGGTTCCAAGTGGCACTCCCGGTGAGGAGCGTGACACCCTGGGGACCGGTGGAGCCGGTCGGGCCGGTGACGCCTTGGAGGCCCTGGTCTCCGGTCGGGCCGGTGACACCTTGGAGGCCTTGGCCGCCGGTCGGGCCGGTGACGCCTTGCTGTCCTTTAACGCCAGTCGGGCCGAGGTCGCCGGTGGCTCCCTGTGGACCAGTTGCGCCGGTGTCACCGATCGGGCCAGCCGGGCCGGTCGGGCCGGTGACGGTGGAGGCAGCACCCTGCTCGCCGGTCGGGCCGGTGGAACCGATGTGGCCAGTGGGGCCAGTTGGGCCAGCGACGCCCTGCGGACCCGTTGGACCGCCAAGCGGACCGGTCGGGCCAGTGGGGCCGGTTGGGCCCTCGACGAGGTTGCCGGTGCCGACACAGTGGTCGTTGGTGCAGAGTCCGGACTTGCACTGGTTGTCGTTGTTGCAGCTGCAGCCGTTCGGCTTGTTGTTGTCTCGGTGACAGCGATTGTGATTCGCCGCCTCGGGTCCGGACTTCTTGCCGCTCTTGGCTTCGGCCTGAGCTGCTTTCAGGAGACCGAAGGCACCAGCACCCGCGACCGCAAGATGCTGGATCGCGACGCGGCGCGGTGCGGTGTGCGGGGTTTGCTGCTCGAGGTCCTCGGGCAGGGAGATCCCCGCGTCGTGATCTGGGGTGTTGTCCATGATTGACTCCCAACGTTGGTCTACCGGGATCGCGTCACCGCAACCGATGGGGGCCCTTCCTCCGGAGCGGGGATCCGTTACGTCAGGGATAGCGGAATGACATGAGACCGCCGTGATGGCATCGGCTGGTGTCGGTGAAATCAACGGAGACCACGCTGCATAAGCAGCGTGGTCTCCGGAACTGGAATCCAGGGGGCGATCAGACGACGGTGGCGTTCAGGCAG
>JAPOLF010000084.1 GCA_029977305.1 bacterium
TCCGATGCGTGGTTCGACCTCGAGGTGCGCCACTTGGTCTCGGCCTACCTGCGGTGGGAGGCAGCGGAAGAAGGGCGGCGGGTTGATGATGCGGTGTTGGACGATGTCGACGCCCGCTATCGCGTGCTGCGCCGGGAGATCATGGACCATGGCAATGAGGAGACCGCAGAGGCGTGCATCAGCATCGTCCTCAAGCAGGCCTCACTGCCGGTCGATGACACCGCGATCGCGACCGGGGTCGAGGTCATGATGCGTGAGGCACTCGCTGGCGCGGAGCCGGTGCCCGGGTCGGTGGAGACTATCCTGGCCCTGCGGGATGCAGGCGTGCCGTTGGCCGTCGTCTCGAGTGCCGTCTACCACCCGTATTTGGAGTGGACACTTGAGTCGTTCGGGGTGCGGGATGCCTTCGTGCAGGTGACCACGTCCGCGAGCGCGGGGTTTTACAAGGGCCGCCCAGAAATCTATTGGGATGCGACATCCCGCCTCGGGGTGAACCCGGCTGAGGCGGTTCACATCGGCGATTCGCACCGTTGGGATGTGATCGGTGCGCAACGTGCTGGGATGCGCTCGGTGTGGTATCGGCGGGCGGCCGACGCACCGATGGAAGAGGGTGCCCTCCCCCACCCGACCGTCGAGACCATGGTCGGTGCGGACGCGGTGCTGCTCGATGTCCTGCGTGGCGGGGCAGCTCGGTGAGCACGCCTGCGCTACGGTTCGATGTCTTCACGCTGTTCCCTCGGACCGTGGAAGCCCCACTGGAAGAGAGCATCATCCGGCGGGCGATCGAACGCGGGATCGTCGCGGTGCAGGCGCACGACATTCGGACGTGGACGCATGATCGGCATCGCACCGCCGACGACACCCCTTACGGCGGTGGCGCGGGCATGGTGATGCTGGCAGCACCGATCGTTGACGGGGTGGAGGCGGTGCTCGGGGACGAGTTACCCGCTGCTCGGGTACTGGTGATGACGCCGGCGGGGCGCGTGTTCGATCAGGCGATGGCCCGCGATCTGGCGAGGGCGCAACGGGTGGTGGTGATCTGCGGACACTATGAAGGGATCGACCAGCGCGTGATCGATGTGCTCGGCGCGGAAGAGGTGTCCATCGGCGATTACGTGCTGACCGGCGGGGAACTGGCCGCATCGGTGGTGATCGACGCCGTGGCGCGCCTGGTGCCGGGCGTGATCGAGGAGGCGAGCATCAGCGAGGAGTCGCACAGCTCCGGACTTGTGGAGTACCCGCAATACACGCGTCCGCAGCAGTATCGCGGGCTTGACGTGCCCGGAGTGCTGCTGAGCGGACATCACGCGCAGATCGCGGCCTGGCGGCGTGCGGAGTCGATTCGGAAGACGGCTGCGATACGTCCCGATCTGTTGGCGAAGGCAGATCTCACCGAACGCGAGCGCGCCAAGGTCGAGGAGATCACGGGCGACGCCTGATCGGCTCAGTGGCTGCGCTCGGGGGGAAGATCGAGCGAGCGCAGAACACGCAGGCTCTGCAGGTCGCGCTCGGTTTGTTGGCGGAGGTAGTCGGCGAAGATCAATTCGATCTCATCGCGAACCGCCTCTGGGATCGCGATGCGCGCCACGGCAGCAAGGCCTTCACGGTCGAGCAGGCGGACGATCTTCTGCGCCGAGAGAGACATCGGTCGGGCGGCATCGGCTCCGCCGCGACACGCCGGGCACAACACGCCGCCTTGCTGGCTGGACCACGCATTGGTCTCCGCTTGGAGGTCGTTCCCGCAATTGACGCAGCGGTAGATCTCGGGCCGGTATCCGAGCGCAGAGAGCAATGCCCACTCGAAGTGGCGGGTGATCATCCAGGGGTCCACATTGTCTGAGAGCAAGTGCAGAGAGTCGCTGAGCAGGCGATACGCGCGCGGGTTCTCCTGGCGATCCTCCGTCAGGCGGTTGAGGATCTCGGCGATGTGGGAGGCGTGGCCGAACGCTTCGAGGCTGGTGCGGAGCCCCTCGTGGGGATCAAGGGTGGTGGCGTCACTGACGACGTCAAGGTCTCGGCCCTTGGCGAGAAGCAGCGATGAGCGGTGGAAGAACTCGAGGTGGGGGCCGGTCTTGCTGAGAGGCTTGCGCGCCCCTTTGGCAATGATCCGCAACTTGCCCCGTGCCGGGGTGAAGACCACGATGATGCGATCCGCCTCCCCATAGTCCATGCGGTGGAGGATGATCGCCTCAGTGCGGAAGAGGCGTTCGTTCAGGGGGATCCGGGAGGATTCGGTCACCGGCCCACTCGCATCAGCATGCCTCGGGGGGAGGCGTCGTCAACACTCACGATCGGAGTGTACGCGACCGGTGCTGTGGGATCAGGATTGGCTTTGACCCGGTATGGGCAGGGTGGTACGGTTCGGTTCATGACACCCAATGTCTCCTACATCGCCGCCTTTCTTGCTGGGGTGCTCTCGATTTCCTCCCCTTGTGTGCTGCCGTTGCTGCCGATCTTCCTGGCTCGGCTGGCGGGAGTCTCCGTCGGGAGTGATGGCGCAGCCGCGCGATCCCGATTGCTGGTCAATGCCGTCGCCTACGTTCTCGGTTTCTCCTTGGTGTTCATCTCCTTGGGGTTGGCGCTCGGGGCGGCAGGCGTGTTGGTCGATGCCGGAGAACTGGTGACCGGGAACCGCGTCTGGTTGATGCGGATCGGTGGGGTGCTCCTCGTAGTGCTGGGATTGCACCAGTTGGGGATCGTTCGCTTGCCCTTCCTTCAATACGACCATCGCATCTCGACTGACGAACTCCCGCGCGGACAGGTGACGTCGTCGTTCCTGATCGGGGTGACATTCGGGGCGGGTTGGTCGCCGTGTGTCGGTCCCATCCTCGGAGCGATCCTGACGCTCGCTGCGGGACAGGGCAGCGTGAGTCACGCCGGACTGCTACTGGCGACCTACTCAGCGGGTTTGGCGGTGCCCTTCTTGGCCGCGGCGGTGGCGTGGGGGTCGTCGCCGGGGTTCATCAAGCGGGTGAATCGGCACTTGGGCACGGTGACGATGCTCAGCGGCGGCCTGATGGTCGGGCTGGGCGTGATCCTGTTCCTTGGCTGGTATCAGCAATTCTTCGCACGGCTGGTGGCTATGTCGCCCTGGACGCCGTGGGAGCCTACGCTGTGATCGGGGGTACGTGATGGCCAACGTCTCCGTCCCCTCCCCGGCTGCGCAGCAGTCCCCGGTAGATGTCGTCGTCGATCGCATCTGGCGGTTTTTCGTCTCGGTGAAGGCCGCGATTTGGGAGATCGTGTTCCTGACGGTGCTGGTGTTGATCGGGACGCTGCGCGGGAGTTCGGTCCCACAGTGGATTGCCGATCACGTGCCCGGCACGTCGGGGCTCGTCGAGCGGTGGTACGCGTGGGATGTGTGGCACTCCCTGCCGTTCATGGGGATTCTCACGTTGCTTGCGGTGGCGATCACCATCTGCACCGCGAATCGTGCGCCCGGCATCTGGCAGTCAATCGCCCACCCGACGGTGACCACCACGCGCGGATTCCTCCGGAATGCGGAACTCTCCGCGACGATGGACCTGCCTGAGTCGCGAGAGGCCGCGGTGGCCACGATCAGCGCGGAGCTGCGCGGGGCGCGCTACCGGGTGCTGACCGAGGAACGGGGTTCCGAGACCCATGTCTATGCGGATCGGTTCCGCTACGGGAAGTTGGGGACGTTCCCATTCCATCTCGCGTTGATCACGGTGCTGGTTGGCGGGGTGGTAGGTGCCAAATGGGGATTCCGAGAGAATGCCTTCCTTGTGCCGGAGGGCGTGACGCGCGCGGTCGAGCATGGGACCGCGGTGAGTGTCCGGGTGGACGACTTCCAGGAAGTCTACCGGGAGACCGGAACCGCCAAGGAGTTCCGGAGCTCGATCGCCATTCTCGAGAATGGGGAAGAAGTAGCGGCGGGATCGGTGAGCCCGAATCATCCGCTGACCTATGGCGACATGGTGTTCTACCAGTCGGGGTTCGGGCAGGCAGTGCACATCGACTGGGTGGATCCGACGACCGGGCAGTTGGTGGAAGAGCGATTGCCGCTCGGCGAGTTCCAGTCGAAGAACAATCCGGACGCCGCCGCCGCAGTGATCGACCTGGTGCCGGCAGGCGTGCAACTGACGATCGTCGCGCCCGACAGCGACCCGCGCAATCAGCCGGAACTCGATCTCCTGAAACTCCGCAGTGGGCAGATGTACCTTCAGGTCAGTCCGCTCCCCGGCAACACCGCGCTCACCACGAAAGTGGAGTCCGTGATCAACCAGGGGGAAACGGTGGAGTTGGGGGGCGTCCCGTTCACGTTTGTGCGGGAGAAGCGGTTCACGGTGTTGCAGGTGGCGCGGAATCCCGCGATTCCGTTGTTCATCGCGTCGTCGTTCCTGCTTGTCGGGGGGTTGGCCTGCACGTTTTACTTCCCGCACCGGCGCATTCGCGGGATCATTGCCGGGACCGGGCCTGAGACATCTCAGGTGATGCTGGCGCCGATGGCCCGACGCGACTGGAGCGCGGCACGCTCGTTCACCTCTGTGGTGGAGCGGATGCGCGAGCACCTTCATGCACCGATTGTCTTGGTCGATCGCGAGCAATCCGAGGCTGCGACGTCCACCGGGGAATGAGCACGAAGTGACGACAAGCGACGGCGGGTGAGCCGCCGGCGCGACAGGAACGGATAGATCGCCATGGAAGGTTTGGTCCGACTCTCGTTCTACGCATTCGCGGCATCGTCGATCGCGCTGGCCGCGGCGACGGTGTGTTACCTGATCTTCGCGTTCGGTTGGATCCGGAACCGTGGCACGGCGCTCGCCGGGGCAGGCGGACCGACGGTGATGATCGACAACGGCTCATCCTTCACCGAATCCATGGGCCGGTTCGCGACGATGCTGGCGTGGTTCGCCGTCGCGTTTCAAGGGATTTCCATCGCGTTGCGTTCGATTGCGGCGGGACGGCTGCCGCTCTCGAACATGTACGAGTTCTCGAAGACCTTCATCTTCATCGTGCTGCTCGTGTACCTGATTTTCGAGCGGTGGTACGGGGTGAAGCAGGTCGGCACCGTGGTCCTCCCGCTGGCGCTCGCGATGGCCGGTTACGTGTGGGCGTTGCCGACGCGGCTCCGTGAGGTCGATCCGCTGGTGCCGGCGCTGCAGAACATCCCGCTGATGACGATCCATGTCTCGATGGCGATCATTGCCTACTCCACCTTCGCGGTGTCGTTCGCCGCAGCAGTGCTCTACCTCATCGCGAAGGACCGGAACATCAGCTGGCTCCCCAAACCTGCGTTGCTGGATGACCTTGCTTACCGGGCGGTGACGATCGGGTTCCCGGCGATGACGCTGGTCCTGATCCTCGGTTCGGTGTGGGCGTATCGCGCCTGGGGCACCTACTGGCAATGGGACCCGAAGGAGACCGCCGCACTCTTCACCTGGTTGATCTACGGGGTGTACCTGCACACGCGGTCATTGCGCGGCTGGCGCGGGACCCGGAGCGCGGTGGTGCTGCTGGTGGGTTTCGCCGCGGTGATGTTCACCTACTACGGGAACTACTTCTTCGGCGGACTGCACGCCTACGGCGGGGTCCGGTAGCTCCGCCACATGAGTGAGCCCCCGCGCGAGGAATCAATCGCAACGCCTCCCGTGACCTCGCGACGGCGCCTCATCGAGGCGATCATCGGGTTGGCTATCGCCGGTGGCATCGTGGTCGCCGTGTGGATCATCGGTGGACGATCCGGGTGGAACTCCATCGGGACTGGCGGTGAGTTTCAGCGGGTGCTCCCCAAGGTGGGGGAACCGGCACCGGATTTCCTGACGCACGATGTGTTCGGCAACCCGGTACGCCTGAGTGACTACCGGGGCAAGCCGGTGTGGTTGATGTTCTGGGGGTCATGGTGCCCACCGTGTCGGTCGGAGTTCCCTGACATCAACGCGGCGTTTCGGCAACTGGAACCGGAGGGGTTGGTGATGCTGGGGGTCTCCCTTCGGGAGTCACCGCTCGACGCGATCGCCTACGCCGCGCAGAACGATGCCGCGTTCATCGTGCTGACGGATCCGACGGAACAAGAGACCGGTGCGGCGTTCCCGATCTTCAACTTCCCGACGCATGTGTTCATCGATGAGGACGGCATCATCCGATCGATCGTGCTCGAAGACATGAGCGAGGCCCAGGCGCTGGCCGAGGGTCGCGCCCTGCTCGACGGCTCAACCGGGAGCTAGGTACTCAGTCGCCCAACTGCACCTCAGATGCACGCGATCTGGATGCAGACGCCGTCGGGTGGGGTGCAGATGCCGCAGCTCGCGTTGCAGCACACCTCGCCGATCTCACAGGTGACCGGGCCACAGGGTTCGCCGAACGCGACCTCCTCATCGGGGAAGCAGAACTGCTGTGTGCAGACCGCCCCGATAGGCGCGCACATGGAGCAGCTCTCATTGCAGCAGTACTCGCCTTCTCCGCACCACGCCTGGCCGCAAGGGGTGCCGGAGGTCGGCTCGCAGTAGACGGCGGAGCAGGCACCGTCGGGCGCGGCGCACTCGCCGCAGCCGTTGTTGCAGCAGACGAGGCCCGGGGCGCAGAAGGTTCCATCGCATGGTACGCCAAGGGTCGGCGTGCAAGGAGTTCCCAAGGGGAGACAGGATCCCCCATCCACGGGGCAGCAGGTGGTGCCGAACGGGCAAAGCATTGCGGCGCAGACATTCGGGTCCACCGGGATACAGATGCCGGGGCAATCGGCGCCGAAGGCGTTGGGGTCACACGAGTCGCTGGGATCGTCGACGCAGATGTGGTTCGGCGGGCAGGGCGACCCAAAGTACCCGCCGCAGGAAACGAGCCGCCCGGGCGACCCTGGGGGTGCCATCTGGGCCTGGGAGGTTGAGGCGCGACGGGCAACGGCCCCGGAAAGCATACCTGCGACGATCCCGAGCATGGCACGCCGCGATCGCGTACGCGAGAAGAGGCGGGCGATGCGATCAAGTTGCTGGTGGTCCAAGAGGCACCTCCGAAAATGGTGGCGGATACCCACCAGTGTCGCGCACACGTGCTGTGGACAAGAACGTTCGCATCGACCGGACGGTTTCGGGGGCCGATTCCCTCAGGACGTCCAACGAAGTCGGTTGGGATTCGGGCGATTGGCACCAAGACCGGGCTGCCCACGGCCCGAAATCCCGGTCGCGGCGCGAGACGGTGCTATACTGCCCTACCGTAGTCCGGACGCGGAAAGGCGCGGTTTTCGGCCCGAAATCGGGCTGGCCGCTCAGGAAGGCGACGATCCTGCGCGCGTGGCGAACCTGGCTGAGACCAGGCATGTCCGTCAAACGATGGGCACTGTTGATCCTGATGGGATCGGCGCTGACGGGTGTCGCGGTCGCGATGGCCTTGGTCTACACCTACCGGTACTACACCTTCCCTGAACCGTTGGCGGAGATCATTTCCGGGTTGACGTTGCAGTTCCTGCCGCGTCCAGCGCGGTTCCTGATGGTGCTTGCCCTCGGGGCGCTGGCGGTCGCGATCGGGTTCTGGAAGCTTGGGACGTCGCTGGTCAGTCCGTTTCTGCGACCGAGTGATCGGGGCCGAGAGCTGGCTGACATCCTGGCAGACCACCGGTTCGGCACGGCAGATCAGCGGTTGCGGGTGGTGGCGATCGGCGGCGGTACGGGGCTTTCGAGCCTGCTCCGCGGTTTGAAGCAGTACAACATCGACATCACCGCGATCGTGACCGTGGCCGATGACGGCGGAAGCACCGGCAGGATTCGCAGCGAATTCGACATCCCGGCGCCGGGAGACATCCGGAACTGCCTGGCCGCACTGGCCGACGATGAATCGCTCGTGTCGCGGCTGTTCCAGTACCGATTCGACCAGGAGGGGTCCGATCTGCGCGGACACTCGCTCGGCAACCTGTTCATCACTGCGCTGACCCAGGTCACCGGGAGTTTTGAGCAGGCGGTGAGCGAGACGGCGTCGGTGCTCAACATTCGCGGTCGCGTGCTTCCGTCGACGGTGGCCAATGTGCACCTCGGTGCGGAGTTGACCGATGGGTCGACGGTGATCGGGGAATCGGTTGTCGCTTACCAGCACGCGCCGATCCGCCGCGTGTTCCTCGCCCCGGACGATGTGCCGGTCTACGAGCCAGCCTTCGGCGCGATCCTCTCGGCCGATCTCATCGTGATCGGCCCGGGCAGTCTCTACACCAGTGTGATGCCGAACCTGTTGATCGAGGGGATCACCAAAGCCATTCGCTGGTCACCCGGGCGCACGGTCTACGTGTGCAATGTGGCGACGCAGCCCGGCGAAACGGATCACTACGATGCGGCCGATCACCTCCACGTGGTTGTCGAGCAACTCGGTGAAGGAGCGGTCGACGACATGTTGGTGAACAACAACCCCGCGACCGCAGCCTCGATCAAGCCAGAGGATCCGATCACCGCGGTCGGCGTCGCCGATCTGGGTGATTCGGCATTCGGGGTGCGGATTCGGGAATCAGACTTGGTCAGCGCCCAGAAACCGCTACGTCATGAGCCGCACAAGTTGGCGAAGGCCCTGATGGAGCTCGCCAACGAGCCGCGGGCGCCGCGCACCGGTGCCGGCAGTGCGCCGAAGAGCACAGTGCCTCCCCGCGCCAGGGTGACGGCGTAAGACACCGCGTTCGGAGGGCCGGGTTGGCCCGCGTCGTTCTTGGGAAGGGACGGGGTTCGCATGGTTTATCGGGTTGGGATCAACGGGTTCGGCCGTATCGGTCGGCAGGTGTTCAAGGCGATTCAGCGAGGTGGGTTCGAT
>JAPOLF010000085.1 GCA_029977305.1 bacterium
TGAATGCCCGGAGTGCGGAGCGGAGATCACGTTGGGGAACGTCGAGGCAGGCGAGATTGTGATCTGTGCCGAGTGCGGCGTGGAACTGGAAGTCGTGAGCGCGAATCCGCTGGAGTTGGCACTGGCTCCGGAAGAGGGCGAAGACTGGGGCGAGTAGTCGCAACGGGGTGCGCCGGAACGGATCGGGTGGGTCGGGGCTGACCCGCCGAGACCGAGAGCAGGAATCGAGGGACATGATGGCGACGGTTCGGGTGTTGTGCTCGCGGATGCGAGTCGAGGAGAAGCAGATCGCACAGGCGCTGGCCGAGAGCGGCAGCGTCCTCGAGCCGGTTGTGCCGGCGGCGATGCCGATCCCCCCGATGCCGACCCCGCCAGCCCCGGCGGCGTCCGGTGAGCTGGCCAGCACCCTCGTGATCGACCGCGTGCAGACCCGTTCGGTGGGATCGGTGACGGTGCAGGCCCTGCGAAGTGCTGGCACGATCACCATCGATGCCGGACTCGCGGCAACGGGGGACCGACTGCAGGTCGCGAGTGCGCTCGCGGCTGCAGGGGTGGCTCGACCGGAGACCGTGCTGGCAGTGAACGACGCGGCGGCGATGGAAGCCGTCGTCGGCTTCGGGTACCCGGCGACGCTGCTGCCGCTGGCGTATGACGGAGCACCGGTGACGCTGCTCGATGTCGACACGGCGGAGGCGGTGATCGAGCATCGCCTCGTGCTCGGGAGCGGGATGGAGCGGATCTCGTTGGTGCAGCGCGGATCCGGGATCGGGGCAGTGCTGGTCATCGTGGTCGACGGCACTGCTGTGGCGATCGTTGATGGTGAGGCTTCGGCCGTCAATGCGAGCGCGGTCACCATGGCGGAGCGGGCAGCGGTCGCGCTGAATGCCGATGTGATCGGGGTACGGGTAGCCCACGTTGATGGCAATGCCGTGGTCTGGGATGTGGAAGCGGTGCCGGAGTTTCGGCATGCGGTGCGGCTGGGGGAGATCGGTGTGGGCGAGGCTATCGCCGCCTTGGCGCTCTCGCTCGGCAAGCATGGCGGGGTCTCGGCGCAGCTGACCCATCGTGGGGCGCGAACTAGTGGCTCGGCAGCGCGGGAGGGCCAGCATGGTGTCGTCCTCACCGCTTGAGTCACGGACGTGGGAACCATTGCCGGAAGATATCGATCTGCTGCGGCGATTGGTGGAGATCGAGTCGCTTTCTGATCATGAGGGCGAGGCGGTTGCTGAACTCGTGCGGATCATGGATCAGCGCGGGTTCGCGACGGAGATCGACAACGCGGGGAGCGCGATCGGCCGGATCGGATCTGGTGAGAAGCACATCGTGCTGCTCGGGCACATCGACACGGTGCCGGGACGGATTCCGGTGCGGATCGCGGACGGGGTGCTGCACGGGCGTGGCGCGGTGGACGCGAAGGGGCCGCTGTGCACCTTCGTGGCGGCGGCGGCGATGGCGGCACCGAAGCTCAACTGCCGGGTGACGGTGGTGGGGGCGGTTGGCGAGGAGCGGATTGGCTCGCCGGGGGCGACGCGTGTCGCACGGTGGGAGCGACCGGATTTCTGCATCATCGGGGAACCAAGCGGCTGGGACGCCGTGTGCCTCGGGTATCGGGGGACGCTGTCCTTCATCTATGAACACGAACAGGCGTCGCGGCACATGGCGGGTCCGGGCGAGTCGATCGGCGAGATGGCGGTCGCGTTCTGGAACGGATTGGTGGCGCACACCGATGCGTTGAATGCAACGCGGGGGGCATCGGGCGGGTACACCGCGCTGATGCCGACGCTGCGGAAGATCGCAACGGACAGCAACGGCTTACACGACACCGCAGTGATGTCGATCGGGATCCGGATGCCACCCGGGGTTGACGTCGAGGCCTTGCTGCACACCCTGCACGACTTGGCCGGGCCAGCGACGCTGACGATCGATGGGATCCAAGAAGGGTATCGGTCGGACAAGCAGATCCCGCTGGTGCCGCCGTTCCTGCGGGCGATCCGCGCGGCAGGCGGGCAACCGCGCTTCACGGTGAAGTTGGGGACGTCGGACATGACGGTGGTTGGCCCGGTGTGGAAGTGCCCAATCGTGGCGTATGGGCCGGGGGACGCGTCGCTGGACCACACGCCGGAGGAGCGCATCGAACTGGCGGATTACGGGCGTGCGGTGCGGATTCTCGCCGACGTGCTGGAGGCGTTGTAGTCATGGCGCATCCACGACTTGGCGTGCTGGTTTCCTACCTGCGCACGGAAGAGAAATTGATCCTCGCCAACGCGCGTGAACGCGGGATCGAGGTGACGCCGCTGTTCGACAAAGATCTGGTGCTCAATTTCACCGCGCGCTCCGGGGCGGCGAGCAAGGTCGATGTCGATGTGGTGCTGGATCGCTGCGTGGCGCACGCGCGCGCGGGGTATGCGATCCGGACGTTCGAGCGGTGGGGCATCCCGACGCTGAACACTTCGGAGTCGGTGCAGATCTGCGATGACAAGGCGTTGAACAGCATCGCCCTGGAAGAAGCAGGGGTGCCGACACCGAAGACGATTCTGGCGTTCTCGCTGGAATCTGCGCTGGAGGCGCTGGAGATCGTCGGGTACCCGGCGGTGATGAAGCCGGTGTCGGGATCGTGGGGACGCTTGCTGGCGAAGGTGAACGGCCCGGAGCAGGCGAAGGCGGTCATCGGGCAGAAACTCGAATTGGGTTCCGTGCATCACGGGGTGTTCTACATCCAGGAGTTCGTGCCGAAGCCGGATCGGGACATCCGCGCCTATGTCGTGGGTGACAAGGTGTTGGCAGCATCGTATCGCTCCTCGGAGCACTGGGTGACGAATGCGGCACGGGGCGCAACGAGCATGCCCTGTCCCATCACCCCGGAGATCGAGGACCTCGCACTGCGGGCTTGTGCGGCGGTGAAGGCGCGACTGGCCGGGGTCGATCTGATCGAGACGCCGAATGGATTGCAGATCGTCGAGGTGAACAGCGGCGGCGAGTTTCGCGGGCTGATGTCAACGACGCACGTGGACATCGCGGCGGAGATCGTGAGCGAGGCGTTGGCAACGGCGAAACGGGCGGATGAGAAGCCCGGGGCCTCGGCAGCGGCGAGTACGCGCTGACCGAGGCTGCGGACGAGACCCGTCTCGGCGGGGCCGCCGCCTGTGGCGCATGACGCCGCGGGCTTTGCTGACGAGGAGCATCGTGATGGAATCGGGCACCGGGTTGCATGTGGGATTGATGATGTCGCGCGTCCGCGTGGAGGAGAAGATGCTCCTGCACGCCTTGGAGGAGCGCGGGGCGACGGTGACGCGCTTCGACGACCGGGACTTCACGCTGGATCTGCGTGGGCCGTCGCCGGAGATGGCGGGGTGTGATGTGTTCCTGGAGCGATGCATCAACCACCTGCGGGCGCTCTACACGATGAAACTGCTGCAGGACTGGGACATCCCCTGCGTGAACACGTATGACGTGGCGAACATCTGCGGTGACAAGATCTTGACATCTGCGGCGCTGGCGCGAGAGGGAGTGCCGCAGCCGGTGACGATTCTGGCGTACACCCCGGAGTCGGCGATCGAGGCGTGTGAGCAGTTGGGGTATCCGGTGGTGATGAAGCCGGCGGTGGGGTCGTGGGGGCGGTTGCTGGCGCGGGTGAATGACCGCGACGCGGCGGAGGCGATTCTCGAGCACAAAGTGACGCTGGGATCCTTCCACCACGGGGCGTTTTACATCCAGGAGTTCGTCAACAAGCCGGGGCGCGACATCCGGTCGTTCGTGGTGGGTGGGGAGACGATCTGCGCGATCTATCGCGACAGCCCGCACTGGATCACGAACACCGCACGTGGCGGCCAGGCGAGCAACTGTCCGGTGACCCCGGAGATTGACCGTCTGTCGCGTGCCGCAGCGGCGGCGGTCGGGGGCGGTGTGGTGGCGATCGACTTGGTCGAGAGCGATCGCGGGTTGCTGGTGATCGAGGTGAACTACACGATGGAGTTCCGCAACTCGATCGACACGACAGGGGTGAACATCCCGGCGAAGATCGTCGATCACGTGATCCGGGTCGGGCGGGAGAACCAGGCCCGCAAGGCCGGGGTGTCGGCATGACCGGGACGCGGCTTGATTACAACACCATGGCGTTGGAGTACGCGGCGCACCGGAAAGTGCATCCGGGGGTGTTGGCGTCCCTGATCGAGATGGGCAGGATCAGCGACGCCTCGGTGGTACTGGAGGTCGGAGTCGGCTCTGGCAACTATGCAACCGCGGTACGAGCGATGACGGGCTGCACCGTGCTTGGGCTTGATCCCTCGCGGGAGATGCTGGCGAAAGCGGCGGCGCAGGACGGGGACCTCGTGCTGCTGGAGGGGCGGGCGGAGTCCCTCCCCTACCCTGATGCGAGCGTGGACGTGATTTATTCAGTGGATGTGATCCACCATGTCGAGGACCGTCCGGCATTCTTCCGGGAGGCGCTCCGGGTGCTGCGACCGGGCGGAAAGGTGTGCACGGTGACCGACTCGCCGGACGACATTCGGCGGCGGGTGCCATTGAGCAGCCACTTCCCGGAGACGGTCGAGGTGGAGTTGCGGCGATATCCCACGATTGCCAAATTGACGATTGAGCTGTTGGGCGCGGGGTTCGGGCAGATCGTCGAGGACCAGGTGGAACTCACCTATCCTTTGACGCGCGCGGATGGCTACGCGGCGCGCGCGTATTCATCGCTGCACCTGATCAGTGACGAGGCGTGGTCGGCTGGGGTGGATCGGATGCGGAATGAGCTTGCGGCTGGACCGATTTCGGCCCTGTCGCTCTACACCTTGCTGTGGGGCAGACGGCCATAACCGAAGGTGATGGGTGCCCGGCACTCCGCGCGGGCAAGGAGAGCGTGAGCGATGGTTGATGTTTCTGTCATCGGGGGAAGCGGATACGCCGGGGGTGAGCTGGTCCGGCTGCTGCTGAGCCATCCGGAGGCGAACCTGGTTCAGGTGACGTCGGAGCGGAACGCCGGGAAGTTCGTGCGGACCGTGCATCCCAACCTGCGCAAGGTGACGGACCTGAAGTTCAGCAGCGTGAACGATCTCGAGCCGGTCGATGTGCTCTTCGTGGCGATGCCGCATGGGGTCGCGATGGGCAAGATGAAGGGCCTGCGCCCGGCGGCGAAGGTGATCATCGATCTGAGCGCGGATTTCCGGCTGCGAAACGCCGCGGACTACCCGCTGTGGTACGGGCACGACCATAGCGAGCCGGACATGCTGCGGGAGTTCGTGTACGGGATCCCGGAACTGCACCGGGAGGAGATTCGGTCATCGGACCTGATTTCCTCGGCGGGGTGCATGGCGACGACGACGATTCTCGGGTTGTATCCGCTCTATCGGGCGGGGGTGGTCGATCTGAGCCGGCCGGTGGTGACGGAGTGCAAAACGGGATCTTCGGGATCGGGCGGGTCGCCGGGATTGGGATCGCACCACCCGGAGCGATCGGGGGCGATGCGGTCGTTCAAGCCGACGGGGCACCGCCACTCGGCAGAGGTGATCCAGGAGCTGACGTTCGACGGGCGGGTGCCCGAGGTGGCGTTCTCGGCGACGGCGATCGAGGCGGTGCGCGGGATCCTCGGGACCTCGCATCTGTACCTGAACGAGGCGTTGAGCGAGAAGGATGTTTGGCGCATCTATCGCGAGGCCTACAAGGATGAGCCGTTCATGCGGATCGTGAAGGAATCGGCAGGCGTGCACCGTTATCCAGAACCGAAGCTGCTTTCAGGCACGAACTGGTGCGATGTCGGGTTCGAGCGAGATCCGCACACGAATCGGATCGTCGTGATGGCGGCGCTCGACAACTTGATGAAGGGTGCCGCCGGGCAGGCGGTGCAGGCGTTCAACATCCGGATGGGGTTCGCCGAGACGACCGCGCTGGACTTCGCGGGATTGCACCCGATTTAGCGGACGCGACGGGCAACAGGGAGCATGTCGATGCTGGTGATCAAGATCGGCGGCGGGGCCGCGATCGGTGCCGGGGGATACACGAATTTCGCGTCGGACCTGGCGACGATCTCGGAGCCGTTCGTGCTCGTGCACGGCGGCAACGCGGAGTTCAGCGAGCTGAGCCGGGCGTTGGGGATGCCGCCGCGGATGATCACGTCGCAATCGGGGCGGATCACCCGCTACACCGATGCGGCGACGATGGACGCGATGCTGATGGCCTACTGCGGCAAGGTCAACAAGCGGCTGGTGGCGACGCTGCGTGCGCACGGGGTGAACGCGGTCGGGCTGAGCGCGATCGATGGGGGGATCGCGACGGGTCGGCGGAAACCGGTGCTGCGCGGCGAGGAGGACGGGAAGCCGAAGGTGCTGCGCGACGACCATGCCGGGACTCTGGAGCAGGTTGATGCGACGCTCGTGCGGCTGTTGATGGCAAACGGGTATCAACCGGTGCTGACGCCGCCAGCGCTTGCCGAGGACGGGGTGCCAATCAATGTCGATGGGGACAAATTGGCCCTCGAATTGGCGATTGCGCTTGGGGCGGACGGGATGTTGTTCTTCTCCGACACGCCTGGGTTGCTGGCGGATCGGCATGATGAATCGAGTCTGATCCGAACCATCGACGCCCTTCAGCCCGAGGCCGCGCTGGCGGCGGCGGCTGGCCGCATGGTGGTGAAGGTTGAGGCGGCGCTGGGGGCAATTGAGCGGGGCGTCGGGCAGGTGGTCTTCTCCGACGGGCGCGCGGAGCAACCGGTGACGCGGGCACTCGCGGGCGAGGGCACGGTGGTTCGGGCAGGTGCATGATGCGCACGCAGGAGCGGGGTGAGAGCGATGTCAGTGCATGAACTTGCGTGGATGCAGGCGTCCGAGCTGAACAATCAGGCGGGGCTGTATGCAAAGCGCGACATCGCGCTGGTGCGGGGTGAGGGGGCATACCTCTATGACAGCACCGGGAAGCGGTATCTCGATGCGATGAGCAACTACGGAGTGGCATCACTTGGGCATGCCGATCCGGAGTTCACGGCGGCGGTGGCAGAGCAACTCGGGCAATTGACGACGTGCCACCAAAGCTTTTTCAACGATGTCCGCGCGGAGTTTCTGGCGGAGGTGATGGCGATCGCGCCGGAGGGGCTGACGAAGTCGTTCCTCTCGAACAGCGGAGCGGAGGGGATCGAGGCAGCACTGAAGTTCGCGCGGGCGACGACGGGGCGGCCGAAGTTCCTGGCGCTGAAGCGGGCGTACCACGGGCGATCGCTCGGGGCGCTGGCGGTGACGGCGGACCCGAAGTACCGCGAACCGTTCGAGCCACTTGCACCGGAAGTCGTGCACCTGCCGTTCGATGACATCGACGCGCTGGATGCGGCGCTGGGAGATGAGATCGCAGCGGTGATCCTCGAGCCGATCCAGGGTGAGGGCGGGATCCATCCGCTGAGCGCCGAGTATCTCCGGGCGGTGCGGGCGCTGACCCGGGATCGTGGGGCGTTGTTGATCGCCGACGAGATCCAGACGGGATTCCGGACAGGTGCGCCGTGGGCGATCAGCGCTGCGGGAGTGGCGCCGGATCTTTTGGTGACGGCCAAGGCGCTCGCCAACGGGTTCCCCATCGGTTTGACCTTGATGACCGAGGAGATCTCGGCAGCGCTCCCGGCCGGGGCGCACGGGAGCACGTTTGGCGGGAACCCCCTCGCCTGCCGGGCGGGAGTGGTGACGCTGCAGGCGTATCGGCAACGAGGGATCTATGCCTCGAGCGCGGCGTTGGGGGCGGAGATCATCGCGGGGATCACGGCCTTGGAGAGCCCCAAGGTACGTGCGGTGCGCGGCCGCGGCTTGATGATCGGCGTGGAATTGAAGGAACGTGTGACGGGCACCTTGAAGTCGCTGCAGGAGCGCGGGGTGCTGATCTTGCCGGCTGGACCGGTGACATTCCGGTTGCTGCCGCCGCTCATATGGGGAGAAACGCAGAAGCGGGAACTCCTTGATGCGCTGGGCGAGGTGCTGGCCTAGTCCATCGGGTCATTCCACGGGAATTCCACGGGATATCTGACGGCAATACGGGAACGACGTGACTTTCGTCTGCATGTTGCTGTTCTGCTAGCATCAAGCTAGCGTTTCACGTTGTCATTTGCTCCATGAACCCGCCATAATCAGAGCATTACTGTAGATGAATTGCCCTGCACGGACGGATTACTGCCAGAGGAATGGCTGATTCGGAAGGGTGAGGGGCACGTGGCCACGCCACAGGTCAGGACCATGGGGAAAACACCGGAGCAATTCGACGACCAAGTGCCTGCTGCACGGGACGCCTCATCAGTTGATGGCGCGTCATCGCTCGGTGGATCGACGCCGGTGGAAGCGACGTCGTCGTCTGCGGACGACGCCCGGGAGCAGGGCGATGTCCTGAGCCGGACGACGCCCCGGCGATCGACCTTGAGCACGATCGCGGCGGTTGCGGCCGGTGCGATCGGGTACGTGGCCTCGGTGGGATCGAGCTCGGCCGAGGGGCCGTCGACGCAATAGGGGAAGCGCAAGCGCAAGAAGTCGAACGGTGATGGACCGGGCGAACAGGGTCCATGTGGCGATGGGTCGGTCAATGACAACCGATGCCGAACCAACGCCAGCTGCTGCACCAACTACTGCTACAACGGTCGTTGTCGGTGCAAGCAGCGAGGGGTTGTCTGCGCCAGCGACATCGAGTGCTGCAACACCCTGATCTGCCTTTCGGGCGTGTGCACGCCGAACGCCACGCCGGGGGG